>JAGQSI010000049.1 GCA_020439605.1 Acidimicrobiales bacterium
GCCTACACCAACGACATAGATCAGTTTCTGATTCTCGGTGCACAGGTGCTCGCTATTAGTCCCCAGAATCTCGATAGCCACGAAGGCTTTGCCCTGCACCAGGGAGGCTTTGCGTTTCCGCTCCTGGCTGACGAGGACAAGGAGATGGCCCGAAGCTATGGGGTTCTGGGTCCGCTGGGTTACTACCGCAGATGCGTATTCGTGGTGGATGGGAATGGCAGGCTCGCCTATGTCCATCGTGGACATTCGGCCTCCAACTTCCGCACCACCAGGGAGCTAGTGGCGGCCATAGAACAGATCGGCTCGAATCTCTAGACGCCGTCGGCCACACCCAAGAGCCTGGCCCTGCTCACCGCACGCATGCCACGCGACAGGCCGAATCCGGCAACGATCCAAGCAATAATGCCGAGGACAAACCCGGCTGACTCTGCGCCAAAGAGTGCTCCGGTGCTCTGGCTGTAGGCGATTCCGATCATTGGAAGCGTTACGAGTCCGGCAGCCTGTTGGGCTGCTGCTGTGGACTTCACTCGCGCTGAGAGCCTCAACACGATCGACAACGTGAGTGCGAGAAACGGCGGCACTACCCACAACATGAGAACCCACCAAGATGTGGTTGGGAAGAACCATCCGCCCACCTCTGGACCCACGAAGAAGTTCACCACCAGTGAGTAGATCCCGAAACCGACGAGCGTCGTCGCGTAGCCGGGTAACAAGCTTGCGATGAGCTTGCCCAGATAGATCTCGCGTTCATGCGCAGGGGAGTGGGCCAAGAACTCCCCGGTACCACGTTCTCGTTCCCCAACGATCGTTGATGCTCCAATCGCAGTGGAGATCGTTAGCGGCACCACAATTGCTACCGGTGCCAGAAGGAATACCGCTAGCGCGTATGCGGTCTTTCCTTCAGGGGACTCGCCTTGAATCTGACGTTGGGCCGAGGTGGGTAGAACCTTGAGGGTTTCCGACACTTGGCTGACAACCTTGACATCTCCGATCTTGGTGATGGTCAACAACAAGACAGTTGGAATGATCAGAAAGAAGATTGCTCCGAGAAAGACCATCGGCATCCAAAAGCCTTTGTCCTCGAGGAGCTGACGCAAATCCGAGCGTGCGACAATCTTCACCCTGGTCCAGTTCAGATCTAGCCATCCGTTTCGAGACGGCTGTGGCAGAGCGGAGCTGCTGGCGGGAACGGTCTGATCTGAGTTCATGGTTGATCCTTGTTGGCGGGCCATCCCGTAAGGGCGGCAACTTGCCTGTGACGATCCGTTAGGGCTTCATCGCTGCTGTCTTGAGACTCGGAGGTGAAGCTTGGAGAAAGTTGTCTACCGCCGTCGTCGGCAATATTGCGTTTGGTGCGCACAGCGAAATAGAGGTCTTCAAGGCTGGGTTGGATTGGTTCAACCTGGGTGAGGCGCACAGCGTTGGCAACGAGTGCAGCGATGATGTCTGGCACATGGTGCTCTCCGTCTAGGTGCAGCCGCTTTTGGTACACCGTCGAGGTTGGTTCAACCTGGCGCACTCCTTCTATCGAGCTCAACAGAGCTTCATCTAGAGGGCCTTCGCTGCCGATCAACACAACGGTCCCGGGCCAGAACCGTTGGGTCAGTTCCGCTGGAGTACCTGAGACCAGATCCTTGCCGTCCTCCATCACGATCACCTTGTCGGCGAGACCTTCGGCCTCGAGCAGGAGGTGCGTGCACATCACAACGGTGCGTCCATCGGAGGTCATCTCTCGAATCATCTCCAGTACAGCGTGACTCGATTCGGGGTCTAGTCCAGACGTCGGTTCATCGAACAGGAGCAGATCTGGTCCATGAAGAATCGATCTCGCTAGCGCGAGACGGGTTTTCATGCCCGTGGAAAAGCCGCCCACCCTTTGGGAGAGAGCATGTTCTATACCGAATCGTGCCGCAGCAGATCGGATCCTCTCGTCAATCTGATCTCCTCGTCCAAGGCCGTAGAGTTCCGCCGCGTATGCGAGGTTTGCGTGACCATCAAGGCGGTCATAAAGAGCCGGCTTGGCAGAGACGACCCCACACCTACGTCGAACCTCTTCACCGAAAACCGCCGGATCGAGTCCGAAGGTCTTGACCGATCCACCATGGGGTTCAAGGGCCCCTGTGATCATTCTGATGGCGGTGGTTTTCCCTGCTCCATTTGGTCCGAGAAGAACCGTGATCTTGTTCTCGGGCACCTCGAGGTCGAGTCCGGCAAGGGCGTTGACATCGCCAAAACGTCTCCTTACAGATCTGAGTTCGACTACGAGGTTGTTGGTGGCAGTACCCGGTGGTGCCGCAAAGGTCATCGGGACCCATCGGCCGGGAGACCTACACCTGAAGGGGTCGCACCCGATGGTCCCGCCATTTGTCGGTCCCACGAGCTACCCTCGTACAGGTGTTCGTGTTAGGTATCGATCCTGGCTTGTCCAGATGTGGTTATGGAGCGGTTCGTGCCGATAGCTCCGCCACACGCGCAATCGCCATTGGAGTTATCAAGACTGCGGCGTCAACGCCGCTCCCAAACCGATTGGCAGAGCTCCAACTCGAGCTACGAGATCTGCTGGCCGAGTTGAAACCAGACGTGGTTGCTGTGGAGAGAATCTTCTTCCAGAACAACGTTCGTACCGCCATGTCGGTCGGTCAGGCGAGCGGGCTAGCCATGGCCGAGGCGGTTGCCGCTGGCTGTGAGGTGGTTCAGTACTCACCCAACGAGGTGAAGTTGGCAGTGACCGGAGATGGATCCGCTGATAAAGCCCAGGTGCAGGAGATGGTGAGACGCCTCCTTGGTCTATCGGCCGTTCCGAAGCCCGCCGACGCCGCTGATGCTGCGGCTATAGCACTTTGTCATCTCGCCCATGCCCCGGTGAGGGCCAGGATCAACAAGGCTCAGCTAAGCGCAAGTGGAGGTTCTCGATGATTGGTTCGTTGCGAGGAGTCCTATTGGACCGCTCCATCAGCGGTGAGATTCTCATCGAGGTCTCTGGAGTTGGCTATCGGGTGCAGGCCGGCCCAGCCACCGCGGCAAAGCTTGGGGACATGGACTCTGAGGTCTTTGTCTGGGTCCACCATCACATTCGAGAGGACGCAGACACACTTTATGGTTTCTCGTCAAAGTCGGAGCGAGACTGTTTCGAAGCGCTGCTTGGTGCTCACGGGGTTGGCCCGTCTTTGGGGCTGGCCATCCTCTCTGTTCATCCCCCGGTAAATCTCGCTCGCGTCCTCGCAGATGATGATGTTGCGGCGTTGTGCCTGGTCCCGGGGGTGGGCAAGAAGACCGCGGCACGGCTTCTCATCGAGTTGAAGTCCAAGCTGGATGTACCGCTGGGAGAAAGCGCAGTTCCCAGCGCTGGACAATCAGATCAAAGCGCTCAGCTATCTACACGTTCAGATGTTCGCAATGCGCTGAGTGAGTTGGGATACTCCCCAGAAGAAATTGCCGAGGCCACTAGAGAGTTGGGCGATGGAGATGCTGGTGTGCTGCTCAAAGAAGCACTACGGCGTTTGGCAGGTGCCCGTTAACCATGAGAGATGAACTCCTCACCCCAGAACCTGTAGATATCGCAGAGCAATCAGATGAGGTCAGCCTTCGCCCCAAGACCCTCGAAGATTTCGTGGGCCAAGCGGAACTCAAAGAACACCTGAGCATCATTCTCGAAGCGGCGCGCAGACGAGGGCAGGCCGCAGACCACCTCCTGTTCGCTGGTCCTCCGGGGCTCGGCAAAACCACCCTTGCAGGAATTGTGGCCGCAGAGATGGGAGCAGAACTGCACGTCACATCTGGCCCTGCGTTGGAGCGTGGCGGAGATATCGCCTCAATCCTGTCGCAGCTCTCAGAAGGCGACGTCTTGTTCATAGACGAGATCCACCGGCTTTCCAGGGCGGTGGAAGAGGTCCTCTATCCGGCCATCGAGGACTTCCAACTAGACATCGTGTTGGGTAAGGGCCCAGCTGCGCGATCCATTCGGATGGATGTCCCTCGTTTCACACTGGTCGGCGCTACTACCCGCACTGGGCTTATTACAGGACCTCTAAGAGACCGCTTCGGACTGGTGGCCAGACTGGAGTATTACGAACCGTCAGATCTTGAGGCCATCGTGTGGCGAGCGGCAGGCATCTTGGATGTTCGTGCAGACCCGGACGGCTGCGCCGAGATTGCCAGACGAGCACGAGGTACCCCACGAATCGCCAACCGGCTACTGAGGCGCGTAAGGGACTTCGCCGAAGTTCGAGGTTCAGGAGTGGTGGATGCTGCTGCTGCTCGAGACGGACTCAAAGTGTTCGGTGTAGATGAGAAGGGTCTCGACAAGGTGGACCGGGCACTGTTGAAGGCGCTTTGTGAACGTTTCGCAGGTGGTCCAGTAGGTCTATCAACCCTGGCAATCAGCGTTGCTGAACCAACCGAAACCGTCGAGGACGTCTACGAACCGTTTCTCATTCGCGAGGGTTTGTTGATGCGAACCCCAAGGGGTCGTGTAGCTACCCCAGCCGCTTGGCAACATCTCGGCCTTAGCGTTCCAGCCGTTTCCTCAGATCTCGATTCAGACCTACCAAAGGGCCTGTTCGGCTGATCTCAGCGACCCTTGCCGTTACGGATGTAGCCTGCGACCCGTGCGGATCGCCTTCAATCCCTCACCAAAGCCAACCATTGGAATCGAAGTTGAACTAGAGCTGATTGACCTGCGAACCGGTCAGTTGGCATCGCATTCCACCGAGATCCTCACAGAGCTCGGCAAGGCTCACGAAGATGGGGTCCACCCCAAGGCCAAACACGAGCTCTTCGAATCCTGCATCGAGATAATTACCGGAGTCTGTGACACGGTCGGCCAAGCGCGACTGGATCTCGAAGAGACGCTGAACGAGGTGCGCCAGGCCGCAGGTGCCCGAGGGCTCACGGTGGTGTGCTCAGGTAGTCATCCGTTCTCACTCTGGAGCGAGCAATCAATAAGCCCCAACGAACGTTACGAGAGCCTGGTACACGAAATGGCCTGGATGGCTCGACGGCTTCAGATCTTTGGGGTGCATGTCCATGTTGGTGTTCGCTCGCCGGACAAGGCCATAACCATCACCAACGCGATTGGGAACCACATAGGGCACTTCTTGGCATTGAGCGCATCAAGTCCGTTCTGGGAAGGTCATGACACCGGCTTGGCTTCCGCTCGTTCCAAGGTCTTTGAGGGACTGCCCACTGCTGGTCTTCCGGCCAATGTCGCAAACTGGGAGCAGTTCGAGCAGTACATGACCACTTTGGTAGCTGCCGGTGCCATCTCCACTGTCCGGGAGGTCTGGTGGGACGTACGTCCCCATCCTGATTTTGGGACAGTTGAGCTAAGGATGTGCGACGGTCTCGCCACCCTCGCAGAGGTTGCCTCAATCGCTGCCCTGGCCCAATGCCTGGTAGTTCACGTGGACCGCCTGGACGATCATGGAAATGCTCCGCAACGTCACAAGGATTGGGTGATGGGGGAGAACAAGTGGCGTGCAGCTCGCCACGGACTCGATGCACAACTCATAGTGGATGAGCAGGGAACCACGATGTCTGCTCGCGACGCCATTGCCGAGCTGGTGAGAGAACTTGAGCCGATAAGCGTTGAGCTCGGATGCGCCGCAGAGCTCAACGGAGTCCTCACGATTATCGAACACGGACCTGGTTATGCACGCCAGCGAGAAGCCTCGGAGGGCGGAACCAACCTCTGGGCAGTAGTGGACATGCTGGCACGGGAACTGAGTACAGGCGTGATAGGCGGATGACCTCTCGAACGGAGTCCGCAGCTCGCATCGCCAATTCGATTGGTGAGATCGAGCCCTCTCTCATCGCGTTGCGTCGAGATCTCCACTCGTATCCAGAAGCCTCTTGGAACGAGCATCGGACCACCGAGGTTCTAGGTGACATGCTGCGAGCTGCAGGTATGGAGCCCGAACTCGGTCCCACCGGCACCGGACTCATCTGCGACATTGGCACGGAGGGACCAGTTGTTGCGATCCGCGGAGACATAGATGCTCTAGCGTTGAACGATCTCAAAGAGGTTCCTTACAGGTCCCAGTTCCCTGGACTTTGCCACGGCTGTGGACATGATCTCCATGCAACGGTCACTGTCGGTGCCGCTATGGCACTCGCCAGTGAACTGAAACGTTCTGAGATCCCTGGCAGGGTTCGGATCCTGCTTCAGCCAGCAGAAGAAGCCATCCCCGGTGGAGCTCGCTGCTTTGTAGACGCAGGCCACGTCGATGATGTCGAAGTGGTGTTCGCGTTGCATTCAGATCCATCACGACAGGTTGGTTCTATTGGGGTGAGTGCGGGTGCCATCACCTCGGCCGCAGATCAGTTCACCATTCGTCTTCACGGTCCAGGTGGCCATACCGGACGCCCCCATGAAACCGCCGATCTAGCCCACATTGCCGCCAAGATCGCCATCGAATTGCCAGCAACTCTTGGGAGGCTCTGTGACCCACGAGATGGCCTCAACGTGACCTTTGGTGCAATTCAGGTAGGGACAGCGTCCAACGTCATCGCAACTCAAGCAACACTGCTTGGGTCGTTACGAGCATCAGGTCGCGGGGCCTGGGAAAACGCACCTACACATTTTCGCCGAGTGTTGCGTTCGATCGTGGAACCCCTCGGCGCCACATGGGAACTCGACCACAAGGTCGGCGCCCCGCCGATCATGAATGATCCCTGGGCGGTTGCTCATGTGGAGTCGGCGGCAAGATTGGCTCCCGGTGTGGACCACGTCGGGCCCACTGCCCAAAGCGCAGGGGGAGAGGACTTCTCCTGGTATGGCGATAAAGCCAAGTTGGGGTACTTCCGTCTCGGGGTGTGGGATCCTGCTGGGCTGAGGGTGGACCTGCACGCTGGGAACTTCGATGTTCACGAAGCTGCGATCGGTATCGGTGCCACCGTTCTGGCAGGAGCAGCATTTCGGGCACTTGAGGATCTAATGACATCGTCGTGAGCTCGTGTGGGCCTTTACGCTGTACGGTCCCGTGGATATCGCCGAACTCGATTACGAGCTACCAGAGAGAGCAATCGCTCAAAGTCCCGTAGAACCACGGGACTCGGCGCGTCTATTTGTCGACCATGGGCCCCGGGGGTCGGCAGATCATCGCCACGTGTATGACCTGCCCGAGCTAGTTGGTCCCGGGGACCTCATTGTTGTCAATGACACCAAGGTCATTCCCGCGAGGTTACGCCTGCGTAAGCCCAGCGGGGGCGCCGTTGAGGTCCTGCTCCTGGAACGTCGTGCAAATGGCGATTGGGAAGCGTTGATCAAACCGAGCCGTCGGGTCGCTTCGGGCACAGTGCTGGTCGACGAGCACGGCGATGGGGATCTCACGGTGACAGCGGGTGATGTTATTGCAGATGATGGGCGCAGACTTGTATCTGTGCGCGGTGGCAACGATTCGATGTCGGAACAGGACCAACTGAAGGTCATCGAGAACCACGGTGAGGTCCCTCTGCCTCCCTACATCCACGCTCCTCTGGCGGATCCGTCCCGCTATCAGACCGTCTTTGCCCATAACCCGGGCTCAGTAGCTGCCCCTACCGCAGGACTTCATCTGACAACCGAAGTTCTCGATAGGTGCAAGGAAGCAGGAGCAAAGGTTGCAACCGTCGAGTTGCTGGTCGGGTTGGGGACCTTTCGACCCATAACTGTCGATCGTGTCGAGGATCACCCGATGCACGCCGAGCGCTACCGGATCCCGCCCAGGACCAAGGAACTAATCGATTCCGGGCAACACAAAGTGCTGGCAGTGGGCACAACCGTTGTGCGAGCGCTCGAGTCCTACGGCACTTCAGGTGAGGTGCAAGGGGCCACGAGTCTGTTCATCAGAGACGGCTACGAATGGAAGAACGTGGATCGACTCATGACCAATTTCCATGTCCCTAGGTCTTCGCTCCTGGCACTCGTTCGAGCGTTCGTTGGTCCGAGGTGGCGAGACGTCTACGAGATTGCACTGAACGAGAAGTACCGCTTCTTGTCCTTTGGCGATGCGATGCTGCTCGAGCGCCGAGACCATGAAACGACGGCCGAATGAAGCTCCAGATCCAACTCGAAGCAACCGATGGCTCGGCGCGTACGGGCACCATCACCACAGCACGCGGCACCCTGGCGACCCCGCTGTTCATGCCGGTTGGTACCCGCGCCGCAGTGAAGACCCTGGACTCCCAAGACCTGGAACGCCTAGGAGTTCCCCTGATTTTGGGCAACACCTACCACCTGATGTTGCGTCCGGGGTCAGAACTCATCTCGAAGTTCGGGGGCCTGCACAAATTCATGGACTGGTCGGGCCATGTACTGACCGATTCGGGAGGCTTTCAGGTTTTCTCTCTGGAACCAAAGGTCACTGATGACGGTGCCACTTTCCGCTCCACCTATGACGGCTCCAAACATCACCTGACGCCAGAAAGTGCGGCACTCATCCAGTGTGAGCTTGGCGCGGACATTCAGATGGTTCTCGATGTCTGCGCACCTTTGCCATCCAACGATGCGGTTGTTCGAACGGCGGTCGAAAGAACAACAGCGTGGGCACGAAGAGGCCGCCACGCCTTCATCGAACTGGAGACATGGCGCGCTGAACATGGGCTCATGCAGTCACAGTTCGGGATTTGCCAAGGCGGGATCGACAACTCGTTGCGCGCTCGAAGTGCTCAACAGATCGTCGACGTTGGTTTCGATGGCTACGCAATTGGTGGCTTGTCAGTCGGGGAGAGTCGCGAGGAGATGCTGCCGGCACTAGCGGCCGCGTTGGAACACCTTCCCGTAGAGCAGCCCCGATATCTGATGGGGGTCGGAGATCCGGCGAGCATCGTAGAAGCGGTTGGTCTCGGCGTAGACATGTTTGATTGTGTGTTGCCCACACGTCACGCCCGTCACGGCACTGTTCTCAGCTCCGAGGGTCGATACGCCATCAAGAACAAGGCCTATGAGCAGGACGATCTGCCCCTTGACCCATCTTGTGGTTGCCCGGTATGTGGACGTTGGTCACGCGCCTACATTCGTCATCTCCACCGACTGGGCGAGCCAACGGCTGCTCGGCTCATGACGATCCATAACGTGGCGTGGTTGTCGCAGATGGTCATAGACCTACGAACAGCTATCCGTGAGGGTCGTTTCGAGTCGGCTCGTTCTGAGATTCTTGAGATTTGGGCCTAACGGCCCTTATGAATCTCGGTGAGTCAAGCTCGCGTGGCTCAGCGCACTAGGGTTTCTCCGGCCCTAGTTCCACCTGGATCGGATCTTCACGCTGTGCTTGCTTTGATACTGATGACGGCGATTCTTGCCGTCGCATTCTGGGCGATGATCATTCGCCCACAACAGCAGCATCGTCAGGCCCACCAGGATTTCGTTGCCGGCCTCAGCTCCGGAGATCAGATTGAATCCTTCAGCGGAATCCGGGGAACGGTTGTAGAAGTGGGTGAGGACTCAATACGTCTCGAGATCGCTCCCGGCGTTGTAGTGGATATGGCCAAACTCGCTGTTTCAAGTCGCCTCGATAAGGCGGAGGACTCTGTGCAAACCAAGATTTCATCTGTACCAACAGATGCTGACAACCAAGGTGACGAACAATGACCAAGCGTGGTCTGATAATGCCGTTGGTGCTGATCGTGTTGCTGTCAGCTGGCTCAGTGCTCGGCGCACTGTTGACCAACACATCTCCCACGCTCGGCCTAGATCTCCAAGGTGGCTTCTCGGTAGTTCTTCAGGCCCGTGAAGTCGATGGTCAGCTCCCGTCCGAGGAGAGCGTGGAGAAGGCCAAGGACATCATCCGTCAACGTATCGACGGCCTTGGTGTGGCTGAGCCGGACATTCTCCGCCAAGGTAGAACCGTCATTGTGCAGCTTCCCGGCGTAACCGACCGTAAGAAGGCTGAGCAGGTAGTGGGCTGTACAGCCAAGCTCGAGTTCCGTCCTGTGGTTGGCCAGATTGCCAACCCGGACAAGGTCAAGGCCCCAACAACCACCACTACGGCCGCTCCAAAGGGAACCACCACCGAGGCCCCGAAGGGGACAACCACCACCGAGGCACCAGACA
>JAGQSI010000004.1 GCA_020439605.1 Acidimicrobiales bacterium
AGCACGCAGTTCAGAAATCAATCTAAGGCGAGCAAAGCACGCAGCGCATCATCGACCTGCATCATCTCATCTGCGCTAAGCCGCCCGGCGAAGGCACCGAGACGAATCTGTGGGTCGACAACTGTGAGTTGCTCAACCAATACTCGTGTCGGGGTACCGTCAATTTCGATCTCTGGACGAAACGAGGCTCCACGCCGACCGGTCGATGTCGGTGCGACGACCATAGTTGAGAGAGGGACATCATCTGACTGCAACACGACCGCATATCTCGACCCTGCCTGTTCATGACCCTTGGGGCGAATTGGGGCCTTGAGACGATAGATATCACCACGCACGAGCAGCTTCCATCTCAGCTGCTAGCCGCTTGGATTCTTCGACGTCCTCGGGGTCTTCGCTCAACATCATTGCCTCTTCACGCAATGCTGCACGACGTTTAGCTTTTGCCGCATCAAGGATCGCTTGACGAGCAGCCTCCGAACGTGACACTCCCAACGCTGTAAGAGTCTCTAGCGCTGCTTCAACCGCAGTGTCAGTACGCATCGTAAGTGAAGACATATCACAAAGCGTATCATATTAGGTATTACATCACGAGGCGGTACTTCCACGGCGGTCGCCAATCAAGGTAGCCATTTGCCTTACGTCGTTGGAGGACATTTCTTACGTTGCGCTGCCACCGTGGGGCCGCTGAACCTGGAGCATCTGAGTCAAAGTCACCCGGGACCAAGGTGAGGTGACTCTCAACAAGATCATAGAGTTCGGACAGTTTGTACCAGGTACCGCGCTTCATGCGTGACACCAGTACAGACCAGATCTCCTCGGATGTGGTGTGGTCATAGTTGTAGACGCTCACGGTGCGCCTCCTTGGATCGAGTTGTGGAAGTTGGATGGCGAAGGCCAGCGCCGATCACGTCCATCCCAGAGGATCGTCACAATCGCCGCATCAAGGACATCAAACACAATGGCGAGTCCTGCACCGCACCGGACACGACAGCCACCGCGGCTTGGGTAGTCCTTCAACGGTTCTTGAAGTACATCTTCGACAAGGCTGGGCTGGAGGCCCATCTCTGCGCAACGAAACAGCGCATGACGAGTCCACAACCACTTGGCCGGTGCGTTCACAGCTCGTCCTCTCTTGTCACGATGTCGGTGATCTGGTCGTCGGTAGCTGACTCAAGAGCCGCTTGCGAAAGTGCTCGACGCTCACGCCAGATCTCGAGTAGGCGTTCAAGATCAGCCCCGTCAATGCTGACGCTCGCTGCCTTGTCGGGGTTGTCCAACGCATGGCGGGCTGCATCTAGCTTCATCTTTGCCAACAGGTAGTCCTCCTCGGCCTCGAAACGATCCGAGTCCGGCCTGTTTGCAAACGTAAACCTCTGACGAGCGGCCTGCCTCGAAACCTGCAGTTGCTTGCCGATGTCGGTCCACGAGTAACCGAGAAGTTCCCGACACACTCGGACGTGCTCCGTAAGCACACCGTCAACAAAGAGGTGAAGGGCATTGAGATCAGCGATGCGCTCCAACTCATCTTCAGCATTCTCGAAGCGAAAGGCAACTCTCTGGAGAGTCGCCATAAGGAAATGCCCCAGATGCGGAAGAAGATCGTCGAAGCCTTCAATCTTGCTGATGGCGGCTAGAGCATTGTCTGCAGCATCAACTGCATCGCCTGGCATGACTATGTTGTCGTTCATGATGATATGAAAACCACTGACAAGACTAGCTTGTCAAGCACATTTCTAGATTTCCTCTGAAATTGTTTCCGTTCGTAATTGTCGGCGATGCAGCAGCATGCCAGCATGGGTGTCGCCACAACTGAAAGTGATGTGCCCAACGAGATTCGTGAGGAGTTGGCAGCCCGTGCCGGTCGGGCCGGCCAGTCCTTGCAGGACGTAATTACCCGGGCCCTCACCCGCGTCGAAGCCACAGGGAGCCGCATTGATCGCGACGCAAGTCTCGAAGCTCGCGACGCAGAACGCAGATGACATCTCTGGTCAACTGCGCCTCGGCAACTTCAGCGAGTAAGTGAACTGACCGGCACTCGCAAGAATGTGATGGTCTCGTTCTCGGAGGCCTCACCGGTCTCGTAGAGCAAGCCAATGGTGTCGTCGTCAAGTTGCACCAGGTCCGAGTAAGCGGCTGGGGCATCGGAGATCTTCAACGCCACGCTCCAGGTCTTGGCGCCGTCCGTGCTGGCGAAGATCGTCATGGCCTCGCGAGCTGTGGGCACTGATGGGGCCGACAACAACAGCGGCGCATCATCACCGCGAAGTTGCAGCAGGCTCGCTTCGATCACAGGAATCTGGGCAAGAGACTCTGTTGATGTAAACGGCGCGACAAGCGTCTTGCCACCATCATCTGAGAATGCGCCGGCCCGATTCACCTCGGCACTGCCGTTTTGGTTTCGGGTGTTGAAGTAGACCCGTCCGTCAGCAAGTTCAGCAGCGGTGGTTTCATTGCCGTTGATCACGCCATCAGTGTTCTCCTGAATAAAACCAACCTGCCAGGTCTCGCCGTTATCGTCGCTGTAGATCGAGTGCGCCGCTAGGAACTTGTCGGCCATCGGATTGTCGGTCGAACCTTCGGCCGGGGGCACAGAATGGTTGGCGCCGAACACGATCCTCCCAGCGTGGTCCCCCTTGGTCAATACAACACCGTGGCCGGGACCGACCACGTTCCAACGCCAATGCGCCTCTTTGGTTTGGTCGGTGATCTCTTTGGGTTCGCTGAAGGTCTCGCCATCGTCGGTGCTTTCTTGTTGGAAAACACGCATGCCATCTGCGCCGATTGCTTGGCCACTACGAATCTGAAGTTCGGTTGCCTTCTCGCTACGCACGAGCGTGAGCACAATCACCTTTTTGGTCTTCGGGTCGAACACCACTGCTGGGTTGTTGCGGTTTTCTCCGACACCGCTTGTCACTACCTGCACCGGCTCCCAGTTGCACCCGCCGTCGCTCGAGCGCCGGACCAAGGTGTCGATTGAGCCATGGTCGGCGGAGCTGTCACGTCGACCCTCCGCGAAAGCAAGCACGGTGCCCTTGTCGGTGGCTACCGTGGCCGGGATTCGATAGGTGTCATAGCCACCGGTCCCGGACTCATATGGCACCGACGACTCACAGGTGGGCTCGGGTGTGGTTACCGCAACCTTGGCAGTGGTGGTTGTCTTCGAGCTCGACTCATCAGAGCTTGAACCCCCGCACGAAGCCACGAGGAGCGTCGATACGCCCAACAGCGCGAAACCTAGAAATCTCTTTACCTGCATGTACAAGTAGTCCTCTCAGCGCTGGCGACATTTGCTTAACTCGCTAAGCCCCCGTGCGGATCATATCCGCGCACTTTTCGCCAATCATGATGGTGGGAGCATTGATGTTGTTGCTGGTGACCGCCGGCATGATCGATGCGTCAGCTATCCGTAGCCCCTCAAGTCCCTTCACCCTCAACTTGGCATCCACCACTGCCATAGGGTCAGAGTCAGGTCCCATCTTGGCGGTCCCACACACGTGGTATTCCGTGTCTGCATGGTCACGAAGTGTCTGTTCGATCTGTGCAGGATCATTTCGGTCATAAGGAATCAGCATTTCGCCCCGATATCGGTCGAACACCGGCTCGCTCATGATGTCGATCGCTATCTGGGTTCCCTTGACCAGAGTTTCCATGTCGTAGGGATGGCTGAAGTACTTCGGGTCGATCAGCGGGTCCACATGGGTGTCTCGGCTAGCCAGTCGAACCTCGCCCACGCTTTTGGGTCTTGCCAGTAGGAGGTGAGCGGAGTAACCGTGACCGAAGTGAAGCTTTCGACCGTGGTCGTCGCCGATGCCCACAATCAGCTCCATCTCCATATCCGAAACTTCAACGTCTGGGCTGGTCTTGTAATAGACCCCAGATTCTGCTGCGCAACTAGTGATCAGGCCTGTGCGATGACGCTTCCACTGCCACATTCCCTTGAGCAATCTCGCAATCCCGATTGGAGAAATACCCACAGTGTGATCTGGCACCAACGCCCGATAAATAAGAAGCGCAGAAATATGGTCCTGCAGGTTCTGACCCATCCCTGCTACGTCCGCTACCGGCGTGATGCCCAGATCTTGTAAGTGTTGGCCAGGGCCCACGCCTGATGCCATCAGAATCTGCGGTGTTCCGAACGCCCCCGCCGACATGATGACTTCGCGACGAGCCTTCACCGTGCGTGACTGACCACCCTGTTCGAAGGTGACGCTCACCGCCCTGCGGCCTTCGAAGTTGACCCTGGTGGTGTGGGCACCGGTCTTTACTTCCAAATTGGCTCGATCAAGGTTCGGATGAATGAACGCAGCGGCCAGGCTGTGGCGTTCGCCGTCTTTCTGATTGACCTGGACGCTATAGCAACCGTGATGTTGATCCCCATTGAAGTCAGGGTTGAACGGGATCCCTTGGGCCTGACAGGCCTGTAGGAATACGTCGTTCAGGGGACTCGGACTACGAAGGTTTGTGATGTGTAGGGGGCCATCGGTGCCGTGGTAAGGCGAGTCACGGTGAATGGCGTTGCACTCTGACTTCTTGAAGTACGGGAGCAGGTCGTCGAAACCCCAACCTGGATTGCCCAATGCCTCCCAGTTGTCGTAATCCGACCTGTGTCCACGGGCGTAGATCATTGCGTTGATCGTGCTCGAGCCGCCCAAGGCCTTGCCTCGTGGTTGGAACCCGCGTCGACCGTTGAAGCCCGGCTGAGGAACAGTCTGGTAGTTCCAGTTATTGATGCCGTTGGGCATCGCTGCTGCGAACCCAAGAGGGGCTCGGATAACTACGTCTCGGCCTTCGCCACCGGCCTCAAGCAAGCAGACTGTGGCGTTGGCATCCTCGCTGAGGCGACTCGCCACAACGCATCCGGCTGATCCACCACCAACGACGACGTAATCGAACTCGTCCATATCAGGACGATACGCCTACGCGTAGACGAGGCGGGTAATCCAGTCAGCTACACACGCCGGCTTGTCCTCACCTTCGATCTCGATGGTGAATGTCTTGGTGACGTTGAGCGTGCTGGCGTCCTTGAGTTCCACTGCCTTTAGGACACTGGTGGCTCGGATACGGGAGTTGACCTTCACCGGGTTCACGAAGCGAACCTTGTCGAAGCCGTAGTTGACGCCCATCATGATTCCACTGAGGCGAGACATGTCCTGGGGAATGGAACCCGATAGATGGGTGAGCATGGACAGCGTCAAGAATCCGTGGGCGATCGTTACTTTCCAAGGGGAGAGCTGCGCCGACATTTCCGGGTCCACATGGATGAACTGGTGATCGTGGGTGACTTCAGCGAAAGCGTTGATGTCATCTTGAGTTACCTCAAACCATTCACCGGTTCCCTCAACCTGACCTACGGTGGCTTCGAAGAGTTTGAATGCGTTCTCTGCGTTGGTACTCATGGACGAGACGGTAGTCGCCCAGCCCAGAGCAGCGCTCAAGCCCAGGGAGAGACGATGTCTTTGAGATTCTGGGTCAGGCTGGCTTGAAGGAGCGGACCAAAGCTCACACGGTGAACGCCAAGGGCCTGAAGATCGGCGAGCGAGCCGGCAGCAGATCCATTGATCGGGTGAGAGATCACGTTGATCGGACCAGAGAGTTCCGCTAGCAAGGTACGAATTGCATCAGCGCTAGGTGCCTTCACTGGGTACACGCAGCGCGCACCCGCGGCTTCGCACGCTTTGAGGCGTTCGATTGCTTCGGCGAGCGGATCTTCGTAAGTACCTTCTGGTTTTAGGAAGGCGTCTGTGCGAGCGTTGATTACCAGATCAACTCCAGCAGAATCTGCTGCTTGGCGCAGGCCACCGATGTAGTCCGCGTGTTCTTGCACCGAACGAACTCGTTTGTTCTCGGAATGAACCGTGTCTTCTACGTTGATACCGACAGCGCCGGCCTCTAGGACTCGTTCCACAAGTTCTGCAGGTGCGAGGCCATATCCAGATTCAACATCGGCACTCACTGGCACATCGACCGACCCGGTGACGCGACGAATCCCATCGACAGCATCGTCGATGGTCATTCCTTCATTGTCTTTCTGGCCTCTGGAGTCGGCTAGCGGGTGGCTCCCGACGGTCAGGGCTGAAAAGCCACTATCAACAACAGCCCGCGCAGACCATGCATCCCAAACAGTTGGGAGTACCAAGGTGGTTCCGCTGTTATGCAGGGCGAGCAGTTGAGAGGCACGGGTTTGTAGGTCTGACATACCTACATCCTGCCGGGCTCAACGCCAAATACCTCATGTCCTCATTGGAGTGGGGCTACTTGGCCCATTATTAGCTGGAGGTGTGCTGGCGTTCAGGTGGATTCCCCACCTGTCGAGCTTCTCTCCCGAGGGGGTAAATGCCACAGGTATAGGGTGCTGGAACCTGGGCTTGGTACGACTTCTGGCTTGCAGTTTGTTACGGAGCTTGGTGATCGAGGGGGCCCGATTGGTCTTGCTCGGAGGCGTAGGCGGATTGGTGGGCTGGAACGCAAAGCCAGATGGGGTACTGAAGGTGAGCGGGTTTTTGGTGATGTTCAGAAGGCCCTGGTGGTGGAGCCGATGATGCGGGCCGCACAAACTCAAAAGGTTTTCAGGGTTGGTACTACCGCCATGTTCCCAATGGACGATGTGATGGATCTCGAGCCCGACAGTGGTGTCACAGCCCGGGACGGTGCATTGGTGCTTGTCTCTAAAGAGGATGGCTCTGCGTAGCTTCGGACTGATTGAACGGGTCTTGCGTCCAACACTGAGCGGTTCGCCATCCTGGTAATGGAGGACAGTTTCGAAGGCGTGGTCGCACAGCAGTCTCAGCCGTTCTGGCTCTGGGAGTTGTTGGCCGTATTGGTTGGTGAGACAAAGCTGACCGTCCCGGGTGGCATGCAGGTGATAGTTGATGAGGTAGCGATCCGGATTGGCATGTGCGGTTTGTCCAGCTTGTAGAACGGTTTCGCACATTGCAGCCAAAGCGTCAGTTCGAGAGGGCTTCTTGAGGGGAGCGACCTTGGTGTCCTCAGCTCCACCCTGAGCAGATTCGGTGCTCTTGTTGTACTGGCTGAAGAGATTGTCCCGCGTTGTTTGAAGAGCCTTCTCGAAGAGGTCTGCTTCTGTGTGGTCCAGACGAGCACGCACGGTAGCTCCATGGTCGTCCCGACTGATCGACACCGTCTTGGGTGGTGGGGGCTTGGGGTCTTTTTTGTTGGAGTAACAACCGACGATGGTACGCAGTTGGTTGACTGACGCAGAGAGTGCCACCTCGGACGCGGATTGTTCGTACTCACTTGGACACAGCTGAGCGATCACGTCTGCTTGTTCGAGCGATATTTGCCCTGAGCGCAATAGCGAAAGGGTTTCTGGCAGCTCTTGATGGCGTTTTGCCAAGCGGCAGATCCGGTTGGCGGTGGTCTTGGAGACGCCGGTTTGCCACGCGACGTACTGCCCCGCTGTGTACAGCCCAGGACCGACATGGTGGCCTTCTTCAAGAGTCAGAACGGTTAGATCTACGAGTTGCCCATGCGCAGCGTTGACAATTCCGGCAATCGCTGAGTATTGCTCCGTGGCCGCAATGTAGAAATCGGTGTCATCCTCTCCACGCACACCACGCACACCAATCTCAACAACACCAGTGCCCCCGGCACTGCCTGTCGCACCTCTATTGACCTCTTCAGGCCCAGTGGCGGTAGTGGATGACTTGAACATGCACGAAACTATACTCGACACGAACAGGTGTTCGCAACCCCAAATGCGATATTCCTCGGATTTATGGCAATCTTGGCGACATGAGACGGCTAATCGCGGTGTTGCTGGTAATACTCGCTTCGGTGTCATTTGCTCTGGCCGGCACAGGCACTTGGCTTCAACGAAACACGCTCAATGAGTCGGTTTGGGCGAAACGTGTTGGTCCTCTGGGCGAAGAGCCTGAGATTCAAGCTGCCGTGTCCAAGTGGGCAACCGTTCAACTGCTCACAACTGTTGACCTTCGCCGTCTGGTGGACGAGCACCTGATCGACACTTCCGGCCGTTTCATTGGCCCTCTAGCCAACCGTGCCACTACGAACGTTGAGGCCTACGTGTCGCAACAGGTGGAACGATTTGTGACCTCGGAGCGCTTTGCCACCCTCTGGAAAAGCGCATCCACTCGGGCCCATCGAGAAGTGGTCAAGACACTTCGCGACGAGCGAGATTCGGTAAAGGCCAACGATGACAAAGTAGAGATCGACTTCACCCCAATTCTCCAGGAGATAATTGTCCAGATCACTGGGGACCTACCTCAGCTTCTTGGCGACGGGCTCACCAAGGAGATCTCGATTCCTCGCAATCTCGACAATGAGGAGACCAGGTCCAGGCTTTCCGCCACACTGAACGTTTCGCTGCCTCCTCGGTGGGGCACGATCACGTTCTATGACAGGGGCAAGCTGTCCACTACGCAGACGGTGGTGTATTGGACGGACCGGTTGCCGATCGCAGCCACTGCACTCACTGCGGTACTAGCAATCGGGGCCCTTGTCATCTCCAATCGTCGTCGCTCAACCGCCGTAGCCTTGGCATGCGGGTTTGCACTCATGTCTGCGCTGGTCTGGATCGGCACCACGGTCTCACAAGCCCAAGCGATCGACACCGTTCGAGGTCAGGTGAACAGGGACGCCGCCAAGGTGATTCTCGACATAATCGTCGGTCCGTTGACCACCGCTGCTCTCATCTCGACGGTGGTGATGTTGGTAACAGCAGTCATCCTCGGCGTGGCACTGCCAAAGTCAAAGAAGTCCGTTTCGCTCTAGGCGTCTAAAGGCAAGTCCGCCCCATTTGTCCACTCGGTGCACCAAGAGGAGCAACGGAGGAACTGTCACATCCCTGCCGTAGTCTGCAAGCGCCATGTACCCGTCGGTTATGCACCGCATGATGAGCACGGACCCCTCGGTTCGTTCCGCAACCCTTACTCCAGGGCTGGTGCGTCGCGTCTGGCAGTTCGCATCTGCGTATCGCTCTCGGGTGGCTGGCTTCTTGGTCCTAGTTGTTCTGCAGGCCATTTTGGGCCTGGCGCCGGCTTTGGTGATCAAGGCGATCATTGACGACGCAGTCCCCCACGATGACACGGCAATGGTTGGTTGGCTAGCAGGGCTCCTCGTAGGGGTGGCGCTCATTCAGGCAGTAGCTGGGATGGCCGAGAGGTATCTGTCTTCCACCATTGGAGAAGGGCTTATTTATGACCTTCGAGTCGCGCTGTTCGACCATGTGCAGCGCCAACCCATCGCCTTCTTCACTCGCACTCAAACCGGTGCGCTGGTCAGCCGACTCAACAACGACGTAATCGGTGCCCAGCGTGCTGTGACCGGCACGTTGGGCACGGTGGTATCCAACGTGGTCACGCTCGCCACAACTCTCACAGCGATGGCGCTGCTCGAATGGCGTCTCACGTTGCTGGCACTCGTCTTGCTTCCAGTGTTTCTGCTTCCTGCTCGCAAAGTAGGCGGCCGCCTAGCTGGTATCACCCGCGAGGGCTATGACCTCAACGCGTCCATGAACTCCACCATGACAGAGCGTTTCGGAGTGTCCGGTGCACTGCTTGTGAAGCTGTTTGGTAACCACAACGTCGAGACAGAGTCCTTTGGCCAACGCGCAGGCAAGGTCCGAGACATTGGAGTGCGCTCGGCCATGTACACCCGCACGTTCGCCACGGCTCTCACCTTGGTGGGCGCAATAGGTACGGCGGTCATCTATTTGATCGGTGGTCGCCTGGTGATCTCCGGGGCGATCACTACCGGGACTCTGGTGGCGCTCGGGGTGTTCGTGGTTCAGATCTATGCGCCGCTCACAAGCCTCACCAACGCTCGAGTGGATCTGATGAGTGCGTTCGTCTCGTTTGATCGGGTCTTCGAAGTGCTCGACTCACCAAACCCGATCACAGACAAGCCAGACGCAACAAGCCTGACAAAGCCTTCGGGACTAGTTGAGTTTGATCACGTGACCTTCACCTACCCGAGTGGTACTGAAAACTCGGTTGGTTCTTTGGAGAGCCAGGCTCAGCTAGCAGCACCTGACGCCGGGTCAGGGCCGGTGCTTCATGACCTGTCATTCACCATCAAACCCGGTCAGCTCGTCGCGTTGGTCGGGCCTTCAGGGGCGGGCAAAACCACTGTGAGCCAGCTCATCACCCGTCTCTACGACGTCACCGAAGGTTCGGTACAAGTAGACGGACATGATGTTCGAGACCTCACTCAAGCCTCGCTTCGAGCCGCCATCGGAGTGGTCAGCCAGGATCCCCACCTATTTCATGAATCGGTTGCAGACAACTTGCTCTACGCCAGGCCAGAAGCAACCCAAGAAGAACTCGAATCAGCAGCCAAGAGTGCGCGCATCCATGACGTGATCGCGGCTTTGCCTGATGGCTACAACACGGTGGTTGGAGAACGCGGCTATCGCTTGTCAGGTGGTGAGAAGCAGCGCCTGGCAATTGCGAGAATGCTGCTGAAGGATCCGGCGATAGTGATTCTCGATGAAGCCACGTCCAATCTCGATAGCGAGAATGAGGCTGCAGTTCAACTGGCGCTAGCCGAGGCGCTCGAGGGCCGGACCAGCATTGTGATTGCCCACCGTCTTTCTACCATCGTCAATGCCGATCAGATCCTGGTTCTTGATGAGGGTCGACTCGTGGAGCAAGGCCGTCACCAAGACCTTCTGGCCGCAGATGGCCTCTACGCGGACCTATATCGAACCCTTCTTCGCAACCCGAAGTAGAGACCGATCAAGTCATCGGATCCAAAGCACAACAAACAACGCAACGAACAACGCGAAGGCTCCAAACAGCGATAGGGTCGAACCCGCCAAAAGACGACGCTTAGTCCCGAAAGGACCAGACATGGCCATTGAGCTCCCACCGCTTCCGTTTGCCGAAGATGCCCTCGCAGACAAAGGCCTCTCCGCAGAGACCATCCAGTACCACTATGGCAAGCATCACGCCACCTACGTGAACGTGCTCAACGGCCTTGTCGAAGGCACAGACCACGCTGATTCTTCGCTTGAGGAGATCATCCTCGCCGCAGATGCTGGCCCATTGTTCAACAACGCTGCGCAGGTCTGGAACCACACCTTCTACTGGAACTGCCTCTCCCCCAACGGCGGCGGTGCACCCACCGGAGAACTTGGCGACGCAATCAACTCTGCGTTCGGTTCCTATGAGGCGTTCTCCACCGAGTTTGCTGAGGCCGCGAAGACCACCTTCGGTTCTGGTTGGGCATGGCTGGTTGACGATGGCGGCTTGAAGATCCAAAAGACCTTCAATGCTGATCTTCCGCTCAAGCACGGTGTGAAGGCTCTGCTCACCATCGATGTGTGGGAGCACGCCTACTACATCGATTGGCGCAACGCCCGCCCCGACTACATCACCAACTTCCTCACCAACTTGGTGAACTGGGACTTCGTCTCCCAGAACCTCGCTAGCTAGATCTCACCAGCTAGATCTAGCAAACAATTCAAGCCCTCGTTGAGCGCCTGCGTCGGGTCCCCTTGCGGATCGGACGCAGGCGCTCACTGTTAGTACCACCAGAGCGAAGTACGGTCACAGGGTGCATTTCGATGAGGACGGCTCCACCACATGGTCCGTAGCCGAACTCTCGTCTCATCTCACCCGCCTGCTCGCCGGGGCGTTTCCTGATGACGTGTGGGTTTCAGGTCAGATCCGCAACCTGAACCGCTCCAACAACGGCCACGTCTATTTCAATCTCGCCGAACCGTCGCCCGGAGACCAACAGCCTCAAGCACAGCTATCAGTGACACTGCTGGCGCCAGAAAAGGAACAGGTCAACAAGCAATTGGTGCGTGCCGGTGGAACGGTGCGCATGACCGACGGTATCGAGGTGCGGATCTGTGGACGGATCCGTTGGTACGGCCCGCGTGGAACACTCCAGTTGCGCATGCACGCCATAGATCCGGCGTTCACGCTCGGCAGGCTTCAAGAGGACCGAGATCGTCTCCTCGCCGAGCTCAAAGCAGATGGTTCACTCGAGCGAAATGGGCGCCTTCGCCTGCCTCTGCTCCCACTACGTGTCGGCTTGATCACCAGCAGAGGCTCGGCCGCTCATGCCGACGTGCTCTCTGAACTCAACTCAAGCGGTATCGGCTTTGAGGTCTTGTTCAGCGATGCAAGAACTCAAGGGCTCGACAGTCCTGAGTCGGTTGCCCGAGCGCTCAAGCTCCTCGGCGCCAGGGACCTAGACGTCATTCTCCTCATCCGTGGAGGTGGATCCAAGACAGATCTGGCCAGTTTCGATTCTGAGATGATCGCGAGGGCCATCGCAGATTGTCCGGTTCCGGTCTTCAGCGGCATAGGCCACGAGGTGGATCGATCCATCGCGGACGAAGTGGCCCACAGCGCCCACAAGACTCCCACTGCGGCGGCACGAGCAGTTGTGGAACATGTGCTGGGATTTGGCCGCGCGGTGGACTCGAAGGCACAGCGCCTGCATCAGGACGTGACGAGAGTTACCCGCCTGGCGCACCAACGTCTTGAGGACCGCTCGGTCCGCACCTCTAGGTCTGCCGCCACCGCCTTGGTCAGAGCGCAACGATCCACCAACGAAGTCATCGCCGCGCTTCGACGGGCCAGTTCGCTACGCATGAATACCGCT
The DNA here is from genome assembly GCA_020439605.1 of Acidimicrobiales bacterium. GTDB lineage: Bacteria > Actinomycetota > Acidimicrobiia > Acidimicrobiales > Iamiaceae > Aquihabitans. The sequence continues at coordinate 12,598 of JAGQSI010000004.1, forward strand.
CAACAACGCCTCGCCACCAAAGAGGCCCGCATCAACGCTCATGACCCAGCTCTCGCTCTTGCGCGCGGATGGTCCATCACCACCACCGCCGCCGGCAAGGTACTTCGAGATCCAGCGGATGCGCCTGCTGGGACCGAACTCGTGACTCGTCTCAGCGGCGGAACCGTACGCAGCACCGTCACCGCCAACTACACCGACACCACCAACAATCCAGACACCAAAACCGAGGAACCCCGCAATGGCTAAGAAGGCCGCTCCCGACCCAGCTCCTGACCCGTCACTGGGGGATCTGCCCTACGTGGATGCGATCTCCGAGCTAGACCAGATCCTTGATCGCCTTGAGCGTGATGACCCTGACGTGGATCAGATCGCCACCGATGTTGCCCGGGCTGCTGCACTGATTGCCCATTGCCGGTCCCGGATCACCGATACACGGCTACAGGTTGACGAAGTTCTGGGGTCCATCGAGGACGGTGAGGGCTAGACGACAGCGAGGACTAAACGATAGCGAGAGCTAGTTACCCTGCTCGCGTTCATCGCAGCGCCCGTCGAATGTAAATGACTGTGCCTCACCGCCAACCTCAATGCGGTCCTGTCCGTCAAGAGGTACCGCGTTGCCTGCCATCTGGATACGGCTCCCTCGCAGGCGAGCCGATGTGATCTCCCCAGGAGCTCTGCCGCTGGAACTTCGCCGCTCCCAGGCCTCCTGACCGAACGCTGAAAGCCTGGAATCGTCGCCGGTTGGATCTAGATCTACGGTGAAACCGCTTGATGCGAGCACTGCAGTCTTGGCGTCATCTTCCATACCCATGACCAGCTGAATGATTGCGCCGGCATCGCTGCGGCCAACTACGAAGATCGTCTCACCCATCAGCCCGCACGAGTCGAGGGTGTACGACTCGGTGTCGGTTCCTAGTGTGAGCCTGGCTGTGCGGTCCTGAAACTCAGGGCCTTTGGCGCACCCGGCAAGCCCGCCAATACCGAGAATCAAAGCAACAGTGGCGGTTGGGATGAAGATCCGCGAGATCATCCCGGTAGTGTTGCCCAAATGCTCGCGCTCGTAACAGGTGGTGCAGGATTCATCGGCTCAAATCTTGCCGATGAACTATTACGTCAAGGACACGACGTACGCATCATCGACAACCTCTCAACCGGATTCGCTGAAAACCTACCTGCAGAGGCCCAGTTCTTCGAGGGAGACATCTGCGACGAGGAACTCATGGCGATGGCTGCCGATGGTGTCGATGTCATTTTCCATCAAGGAGCACGTGGCTCGGTCTCGAAGTCGGTGGAGACTCCGCTGATCACAGACATGTGGAACATCCACGGCACGCTCACCGTGTTGGAGGCCGCTCGCAATGCCGGCGTGAAGCGGGTTGTGGCTGCGTCGAGTTCCAGTGTCTATGGCGGTGTTGCCCCACGTCCTACCGTTGAGACAGCGGCGCTCACCCCGAAGTCGCCCTATGCGGTCACCAAGATGACCGGCGAGCATTACATGCGGGTCTACTGGGAACTCTTTGGGGTCGAGACCGTTTCCATGCGGTATTTCAACGTGTATGGACCTCGCCAGGATCCAACCTCGCCATATGCCGCTGTCATCCCGAAGTTCATTGCTGCGCTACGAGCCGGCGAGTCCCCCATCATCAACGGTGACGGGCTTCAGAGCCGGGATTTTGCGTTCATCACAGATGTAGTTGCAGCCAACATCGCCGCGGCTACTGCGCCGGCGCAAGGCTGTGCCGGCAAGGCCTACAACGTGGCCGGCGGTTCAGAACGTTCGCTGCTTGAGATGCTCGACATCTTGCGCGAGATCCTCGATGCGGACATAGCTGCCGTTCATGTAGACCCACGCCCGGGCGACGTGAAGCACAGCTTCGCTGACACCAGCGCCGCCAAGGCAGATCTCGATTGGCAGCCCAAGACCGACTTCACCGAGGGGCTGCGTAAGACCGCAGCTTGGTTCACCTGATCCACATGACCCACGTTCCTGGCGACGTCCTCGAGATCGCGGCCCGTGTTGAGGCCCGGGTGGTTCAGCTTCTCGATGATGAGACCAAACGTTGGCAGGCGCTAGACCCTTCTCTGGCTGCACCGTTAGATGCTGTTCGAGCATTGGTGGTGGCAGGCGGCAAGAGGCTACGACCCGTGTTCTGCCATTGGGGTTTCGTGGCCGGCGGTGGAGACCCAACCGATCCCCGTGTAACCGATGCTGGCGCAGCGTTCGAGATGCTGCAGGCCTTTGCGCTCATTCATGACGATGTAATGGATGGCTCAGCAACTCGTCGAGGGGCGCCGGCGCTTCACCGTCACTTCCATGATCATCACCAGAGCAACTCCTGGGGTGGTGAGTCACGTCGTTTCGGCGAAGGGGTGGCGATCCTCGCAGGAGATCTCGCTCTCGTCTACAGCGACGTGTTGTTGCCCGCCGCACCTGATGCTCCTCGAGAGCTCGCCACGTTGTGGCATGAACTTCGCATAGAGCTCAACATCGGCCAGTACTTGGATCTCGCTGGTACTGCAACCGGTGGAGTGGATCGTGAAGGCGCCCGTCAGATCGCCCGCATGAAGTCGGGGCGCTACACCATCGAGAAGCCGCTACAGGTTGGTGCGCTGCTAGCTGGTAACCCGGATCTGGCCGAAGAGCTCAGTTCTTATGGCGATCCGCTTGGCGAAGCATTCCAACTCCGAGACGACGTGCTTGGGGTATGGGGTGCAGCAGAACGTACCGGAAAGCCGGTTGGTGATGATCTGCGTGAAGGCAAGCCCACCTTGTTGATGGCTATTGCTACTGAACGAGCGCGTACCAAGTCTCACCAGGAGCTGCTCGGCTCGGTTGGCCGGGAAGACCTCGACGACACGGACGTGTCGAACTTGCAGAACCTGTTTGTTGAGCTTGGTGCACTAGACGATGTCGAAGCTGAGATCACGAAACTCCACGCCCAAGCCGTGGATGCTCTGGGCGAAATAGAGCTCACGGACAAGGTTTCTAAGTCGCTTCGAGACCTTGCCGATTTCGTTGTGGCTCGCGACTCTTAGAAGGAGTCTTGAGCGTGTTGGTACTCAGGGCTGCCAGTACCGCTCAAGGCCTTGAGACAGGGTTTTGGTGACCACACCGGGCTCTGCGGCAACAGCGGCTAGCCACGAGGGGCGAACAACTGCGGCAATGGTGATCGGGGCTTCTAGCCCAGAGAACTGCACGGCTTGGCGGGCGTAGGTGGTGGCGTAGTCATCTGGTCGAACATCGGTGGCGAGTTCCACGAGTGCAAAGGGATCGGGATTCTCTGGCCCTGACGTGGTAGACGGCAAAACAGACGGCAACGCAGCGGGCGAAGTAGACGGCGGGGAGATGACCGCTGGTGAGTGCGGGGTGGGTCCTCCGCCGGCGAGACCGGGACCGTCACAGATCACTAGGCCGGAGACAAGTTCTGGGCGCGCCCCTGCGATGAGCAGGCCGATGTAGCCGCCTAGCCCTCGACCAACGATGGCGACTTTGCCAAGCTCGGCCAGTGCCACATCCACATCCGCCATCAAGATCTCAGCGGTGTAGCCACCTCCGGGGGTGCGACTCGAAGCACCGTGTCCGGTGAAATCCAAACCCCATATTGGGCCTCGCCATTCCTCGAATATCGAGGGCACCTCAGCCGGGGTGCGTTCACCAAGGCCGTGAAGAAGCAACAGGGGAAGACCATCGGCGTCGCGAAGTTGATGTAGGGCCAACTCGCAACGCACATGGGTGAGCATTTTGGTGGTATTCACGAGATGGTCTCCAGGATCAGGTCTGCCACCACGGCTGGTTGTTCGATGTGCATGAAGTGACCAACTCCTTCGAGCGGCACAAATCTCGCGTTGGCTGGCAGGTTTGGGATCACGTCTTCTGGGAGGGTTCCCCATCCCATCAACTCAAGGTCCATCCCCAGGATGCACAGAACGGGCATGCCCAATGCTGGAAGCCGCGACATGGACCATTCAGGTCTCCATGGCCCAAAGCCACCCATGCGCATGGATGCGTCTATCTTCCATCGCCATCCGTCGTGGCTTTCATATCCACCGATCGGTACCAGGTATTCCAACCATTGTGGGTTCAGACGCGGGTTCATCAGTCCTCGCCTCTGCGCGAGTTCTTGAACAGTGCCTGGCCTACGAACCTTGTCCGCACTCCTGCGGCGATGATCCAACCATTCGCCCAGTTCTCCGTTGAGCATCCTGGTGCGATGGTGGTCGGCAACATCTGGCCAAGAGCGTCCCGATGGCAACCCGTCGAGGTTCACAAGATGGCTCACCTTGTGGGCCATGGCGTCTGCTAGCTGCAACATCAGCGCACCGCCCTTGGAGTGGCCGACAACTGGGACAGCCCCGGGACCGATGGAGTTGAGCACTGCTGCTGCGTCTCTCAGGTCTGCTTCCCAGGAGTAGAGATGTGCGTGCTGTGAGTCCCCGTGACCTCTTTGATCCCACGACACCACTCGGTAGCCGCCATCGGCCACCAGAGGAGCGAGGGTGTCGAAGGTTCCTGCGAAATCGAAACCGCCGTGGGCAAACAGAACTGCAGGGTCCCCTGGGTCTCCCCATTCCCACACTGTGAGGGTCAACCCACCAGAGTCCACGCTTCGCCGGCGATCAGGACGGCGCGCGCCGGGGAAAGGTGCAAGCCCCGCGTCTTGTGCTTCTGATCTGGTGGGTGCGGAGGCGATGACCGTTGACACCTGTACAAGGTTACCCTTGAAACTTGACCAGGCGGTCAAGTTTTAGGTCTGGATGGTGCTAGCGGCCTAGGGCCAGCCCAGAGTCGACCCCTACGATGGACTTCCTGTGACCGAAACACCCCCTCATAGCTCCAACGATGAGGTTGAAGTCACAGGTCCATTTGTGCGTGGCGGAATTGTTGCTCGTCTCCGAGCCAAAGGCCGCGGGCATGGAGAACTCCTAACCGGTTCGAGTGTTCTGGTTCTCGGTGCCGCGGTGCAGGGCTTTGGCGGAATGGCCTTTTCGATTCTTGTGTCCAAGTTGGACCTCAAGTCTGATTTCGGCGACGCCTCCGCCTTGTTCACCTCGGTGCTGTTTGTGACGTTTCTGGCAGGCCTTGGGCTTCCGGTGTCGTTGGCGCGCTACGCCGCGGACCGGGACAGCGACAGTCACGTCATCTTCACCTGGGGCATGCTCGCCACAATCCCCGCCTCGATCATTGCTTCAGCCGCTTACCTCGCCCTCGTAGACCCTGGCGCCGCAGATGTGTTGTGGGACTGGTCTCCGGTTGGGGGCTTCTTGTTGTTTGCCACGATCGTTTGTGGCTCGGCGTTCTCGCTGATCGTGGATGTGCGAGCCATGACCATGCGGCGCTGGAACCTGGTGCTGTTTCGTATCTGCCTGGTCGGTATCGCCAAGATCGCTCTTTTGCCACTGTTTCGAGACGCGGACCACCGGTCCCTACTCATCTTCTTGTACTTAGCTGGACCAGTAGCGGTCTCTGGATTTGTAGGCGTGGCGCTGATCAACCGGACAACGGGTGGGCATCATCGGCTAACACCCAAGCCCGAAACCACCCAAGCAGTGGTGCGATATTCCGGGGTCAACTACCTCTCAACCCTCGCCTATCAGGCTCCCTACTTTGCGCTTCCGGTAATTGTTCTCAAGCACGTGGACAGCCAGACCAACGGCAGTTTCTATGTGGCCTGGGGGATTGTGGCCATCGCCTTTTATGTGCCGAGCGCGATCGGCCAAGCTCTACTTGCTGAGGGCGGTAAGGGCGGGGCCCACGTAAGGCTCCAGATGCGATTGGCGATGACCCTCGCCGTAGGGCTCATGACCATCGGAGCCGCCGCCACCTTTGTAGGCAAGGGTCTAGTGGTAGCGGTGTTTGACGAGTCCTACCGTGAAGCCGCACACATCCTTCCCGCCATGATGCTTGCGGGCATACCATGGGCTGTCACTTCGTTGTTGTTGACCGAGGCCCGCGTTCTTCACCGTCACGTCGCAACCGTGATCATCACAGTGGTGTTGATGGTGTCGATCATTGTGCCGGCGCTGATCCTCGTGCCCGGCGATGAGCCCGGCCATGGCCTCGATGGAGCATCGGCCTCGTGGGTGCTCGGCAACATCTTCGCTGCGGCAGTTGCCCTAGGGGTAACCGTGGTCAACCGTCGCTACAGCTCGGGCCATGAGGCCACAGATGAGCTGGATCCTCTAGCGCCAGTGGAATAGAACCGAGCACGAAGCGTGCTAGTTGCTTATGCGCAACGTCCGCCTTCAGGCAGGAACTTGGGACCAACTGACTGATCTTCGGTGACGACCTTCCAATTCGGTGTCTCAGATAGCGCCAAGACGTCTGCTTGGGCCATCGCCGCATCATCAACCGGGTAGGAACCCTGCTCTGCTTTGTACTGCTCTACCGCGATCTTGATGACCCGAAGCTCGCTGCGACAGTCACGGGTGGCTTGCTGCTTGTCCATTCCACTCAGGGACCACACCACGATCGCTGCGAGGCCAGCCAAGATCGCCAACACCAACACCAACTCAGAGATCGTGAAGCCTCCCGACTGCTTCATTGAAGGGGTTCGATGGAGGGTCATTACCGCAATGCTAGGACTTCGGACCACAAGGCCGCGGCGGGCAGTGATTCAACAGGCAGAGCTTCTCCGCCCAGATGTCGGCTGATTTGCAGTTACCGCTCTCTTTCTCCAGCTCAAACAGCCGTATCAACACCATTGTCGCCCAAGGATTGCGTTCATAGGCTTCTTTGAGGTGACTTTTGGCGCGTTCTACCCGTTGGATGCGGTGGCCCTCTCCAAACTCAAGCTCGAAATCCGCAAATCTCATCCAATTCAGGTACGAGGCCGGATTTGAGTTGACAGCCTGTTGTGAGGCAGCCACCGCTGCCACCTTATCGCCTCCCTGGCCTGTTTCTCGCGCCATACGACCAAGAGCATCGGCCTGCTGCCAACGTAGTGTCTGATCCCACGATACGAGCCGCTCCGCCCTCTCTAGGTAACGGACTGAGTCCTTCGTATTGTGAGCGTCGAGGGAACGTCCAACCAGCGCATCCGCAATCAAGAGATTCATCCCAAAGCCCAATCCGACAAGGCCAGCTACCATCGGTACAACCCGTTTGGCCCCGCGGGAGTGACTGTCACTTGCTAACGGAGAAGGAGAGTTAGCAGTGTTCGTAGACAGGCCGAGAGCCAACATCGCTACTGGCGCTACCGATATCCGTGTTGGCTCCAGAAGCATCACCAAACCAATGGCGGCGCTAAAAGTCCCGAAACGTCCGGCGGAACCACGCGTTGCGTAGAACATGAATCCCCCGAAGAGGATTATCCCCACTATCCCTGTGGTGACCGTCAGATCCACCACAAGGTTATGTGCTTCGTTGAAGACATAGTCGCCCGCTTCTGCAAGTGCTCGCTCAAGAGTCGTCCTATGGGTGGTCGCAGCAGCGAACCGATTGGGCCCCCATCCGAAAACAGGCTTCTCGCTCAATGCCTGCGCTCCGGCTTTCCACATTTCCACGCGCGGCGTCAGGCCACCTCCACCACCGGTTTCAGCAAGGCGGCCCGCACCACTAGTGCCAGTCAACAGCGATGACACACCAATCGCTGCAACCATGACTACGAGCACTATGAGAACTGGGCGCCAACCAAGCTTTCGGACAACAAACACCGCTACGACGGCTACAGCCCCTAGCGCTGAGCGTGTACCTGTCAGGTTCACACCCAGAACCAAGACCCCAAACAGCGTTACCCAGATCCACCGACGGCGCAGATCCTTCCAATTATCACGAGCGATTGTTACGGCTAACGCTGCAGAACCGGCCATGAACTGACCTGCATAGATTGGATTACCCATGAAACCTGTCGGCCTGCCAAAGGACATGTCCAATAGACCCGGAGCCCCTCCCACCCATATCTGGACTCCACATAACAAGGTATTTGCCAACCCACCAACAACGATTGCACCAGCAACTAGGCGCTTGGCGTCGTTTCCTCTTCCCAGTCCGAGGGCCCACCAACCTGCGTAGGCAGCGAGATATATCCAACCTTGGTCATTTTCGAGGGCAGAGAGAATTGATGACCATGGCTGGTCTGCAAGAACACCGGAGATCAAAGCCGCTAGAACGAATCCGCTCAGCCAACGCGCGGCCATGTTCCCGCCGCGTGCTTGCCTGCCCAGCAAGACCAATCCGACAGTACCGCCAAGAAACACAATGGGTCGCGGCGCCGCGTAGCTAGTCGACCAGAGGCCTGGGAGATATGCGATTGCGAGAAATAGAACAGCTCCGCCAAGCGACAAGGCTGTCGGACCGCCAAGCGAAGACGGTCCTCCTACCTCCATTTGTAGCCAGGAGCGGGGTTTGTCAGAAACGCCAGGTTGCGCCGCCTCAGCCACTCCTGGTTCAGACACTGGCTTGCGTTACTCCAAGCGCTCTCGCCAGTTCGTCTGGGCTGTTGGAGCGGCGTACAGCCATCTCCGGGGTAATGATCCCACGTTTGACCAGATCGCTGAGAGAGTCATTCATCTGGATCATACCTTGGCGCTTGCCTTGGATCATGGAGTTGTGAATTTGGTGGATCTTGCCTTCACGGATCAACGCTCGCACAGGGTGAGTGGCAATCATCACCTCAATGGCAACAGCACGACCTCTTCCATCGGCAGTGGGAATCAGCTGCTGGGTGATCACGCCCTGAAGTGAGCTGGCCAACTGAACACGGATCTGGCCCTGTTGTTCACCAGGGAAGACGTCGATGATTCTGTCCACGGTTGATGGAGCATCCTGGGTGTGCAAAGTGGCAAACACGAGGTGACCGGTTTCCGCAGCGGTAATAGCAGTACCGATCGTCTCGCGGTCACGCATCTCACCAACAAGGATGACGTCAGGGTCCTGACGCATGGCAGAGGTCAAAGCAGTGGTGAAGCCGTTTGTATCGGATCCAACCTCACGTTGGTTGATCAGGGCCGTCTTTGAGTGGTGAACAAACTCGATGGGATCCTCAATGGTTACGATGTGACATTTGCGGGTGGTGTTAACGATGTCCACCAAGGACGCAAGGGTGGTGGATTTACCAGAGCCGGTTGGCCCAGTTACGAGAACGAGACCGCGGGGCAGATCCGCAAAGGACTTCACCGACGCGGGCAGACCCAACTGATCGAATGGGACTACCTCGTAGGGGATTACACGGAAGGCAGCGCCAACCGCGTTCCGCTGCAAGAAGACGTTTACACGGAAACGAACCTTGTTTCCGTGGGCATGGCTGGTATCGAGTTCGTGGTTCTGCTCAAACTTCTCGATCTGACGTTGCGACAGAATCGAAAAGATGAGTTCCTTTACCCGAGCGGCAGACAGTTCGGGTTCGTTGGGCATCCGAACCAGATCACCGACCACTCGGACAAACGGGACCTGTCCGGCAGCTAGGTGAAGGTCCGAGCCACCGAGCTCAACCGTACGGTCAAAGAGACGGTTCATCTCCTCGGTGGCTGCTGAGACCTTGACGGTAGTTACAGCGGAACGGGTCGGATCCGGATACGCCACCTGCAGTGCCGCTTCGATCCCTTCAGCCTCTGCTAGGCCAGGAATGAGTTCAAAGCCAGCAGCCTTCAAATGAGCCGTGACCGATTCAACCGAGGAACCCTGAAGTGGATGTTCAAAAGCAACAAGTACTCGACCCTGCGCCGCCTTGACCGGAACAGCTCGCAATGACCGTGCCATATCTGAGGGAATGACGAGTACCGCATCAGCTTCAACAACCTCCGCAGCGAAGTCCACGTACTGCACACCATGAAGTGCAGACCATGCTGCAGCCAGGTCAGATTCTGGGATCTCGAATCTGCTCGTAATCAGATCGGGCAGTGAGGCACCGCTATGGGCAGCGTCCTCAATTGCTTGTTCTATGTCTTCTCGTGAAACAACTCTCCGCTCTACGAGCGTGTCTCCGAACTGACGTGTCTGACTACTTAGCATCTGATCTCCCCTAGGCGGGCGCGTATGGCACCGCACGTTCTGGAACGTGGATGGCAGCGTAATGCTCGCCGTCACATTTCGTCAGTAAATCGGCCAAGTATGAGACTTGAGCGCAAAAGCGTGCAATGCTTCGACAATGCAATACACCCAGATCAACACCTCTCCGATCGAGGACCTGTTGGGTCAGCTCTGGGACAGGGGGGGAACCGACATCCACCTAGCAGCGGATGCGCCTCCAATGTTTCGGATCGATGGCGAGTTGTACCCCGTACCAGGCCAACCGACCCTTACTGGTAACCAACTCGAAGAGCTCATCTCGGCCATGCTCACCGATGAGATGCTCTCCGCCTTTTACGAGAACAAGCAGGTTGACTTCTCGTTCTCCTGGGGCCGAGAGACCCGCTATCGCGGTAACGCATTCCGTGAGCGAGGTGCTCCGTCGGTCGCTCTGCGTGCCATTCCTTTTGAGATCCCTACACCCGAGGATCTCCTATTGCCGCCAGTCATGAGCGAACTCAGCAAGCGCAGCCAGGGCTTGGTCCTAATTACAGGCCCCACCGGCTCTGGTAAGTCAACCACTCAGGCATCACTGATCGGTTTGATCAACCGGACCCAACGTCGCCACGTGATCACTCTCGAAGATCCGATCGAATATGTACATCACCATCAACAGTCCATCATCGCCCAGCGCGAAATTGGGCTCGATACTCTGAGCTTCCAAGACGGTCTTCGCGCTGCTCTTCGTGAAGACCCAGACGTGGTACTCGTGGGCGAGATGCGCGACCCGGACTCCATTGCCACCACTCTTACCGTGGCCGAGACCGGGCACCTCGTGTTTGCAACCTTGCACACCAATGACACCTCTAGCGCAGTTGACCGCATCATCGATGTATTCCCTCCAGAGCGTCAGGCCCAGATCCGCGTTCAGCTTGCAGCATCGATTCAAGCTGTGGTGGCCCAGAGACTCGTTCCGCGAGTCGGAGGCGGCCTCATCGCCGCCTTTGAGATCCTCCTCACCAATAGTGCAGTAAAGGGGCTCATCCGTGAAGGAAAGACCCACCAGCTCCGCAATGTGATTTCCCAGAACGTGCGTGAGGGTATGCAGACACTGGAGCAAAGCCTCTCAACGCTGGTACTGCATGGGCTAATCACCGAGGAAGAAGCAATTGCAAAGGCAGTTCTTTCAAAGGCACTCAAGTTGCCCTCGATGCTTGCCAACGAAGAGACAGACCCGGCTCTCGCCTAATACGCAAGAAGGGGAGCTACCGCAACCGGTGGCTCCCCTTCTTCCTAGGGTCTAGGCGGATGTACTAAAGCGTTAGCGGTCGTTTGACCACCACTGCACGGCGGGGATCTTGGACTTGTTCACCGGATTTGGCTCCGACGGGTCGAGATCGAAACGCACCCGAGCCCTGGTCAAGATCTTGTCACCTGCTCCACATGGCGCGTTACTGGCGGATGCCTGTTGGATACATGCAGTAAAGACCGCTTCACGAGGTTGCGGTGTGCGGTCCACGATGTTGTCGATGGCAATACCGTCGTAGTTGGTTCTTGGAGCAAAGCCTGAAACCTTCAGGTGTCTAGCGACTACGCCGCGAGTAGCCAATGGGTAGGCCACGTCGGTGTCATCAACCTCAATCGCTGAGGACGGTGCGTAAATCGTGCCCTTAACGCTAAAGCGTCCTACCGAATGAGCACCGGGGTTGTTCCACGGCGCCGTCCAGTTATCTGACCCAGTGGCCTGTACAGCCCGGATGAGTGCACAATCCGGGGCTCCGGCACCCTCGTTGTAGTTCACTCGGACCGTAATGCACTTGTTCTGTGGAACCAGTCGAGCAGCTGAGCTATCTATCGGCGCGATCGTCACATCGTAGGCAATCCCATCAAACTGGTCGTGCCAATCGCCACCACAAATGCCAAGAACGCAGTTCACCCGAGCGTGCCATCGAAGCGAATGGGTGGGCGATGAGGCCCCTCCGGAAGTAACTCCAATGCAGTTGACCCCGCTTGCTTCGTCATACATAAGCCCGGCACTATGCGTAACGATCTGAACCTTGGGGTTACTCTCGCGAATCTTGGGGAACGACCGGCCATCACCGCTGTTGCAAGGCGAAGTATTGCCCGGCGTAGACAGTGTTGGGGCCGCTCCAGTGCAGTCCTTGAAGACAGTGCTACACCCTTGGTTCAGTGGGTGATAGCCCACCCGTGCCTGAATCTTGGTGATCTTGTAACCAGCAGGCGGCGTATAAGAGTTCATCGGGATATCAATCCACGCATCGCGATCGCCACAGAACCAATTGCAAGCAGGAATGTTGAAGGTCATCGGATCACCATTGATAGTGGCTGCCTTTGCTCCATTGGAGGGAGCATTGGTATCCCCGCCATAGTTCCATCCTCCGGAGTTCCAACTGGTGAAAGGCCTTGGAGTTACCTCTGCCACCTGAGGCATGGCCCAGATACCGATGGACTGATGATCGTCAGGATTGCCCATTACCTTCGGGTAAGGACCTGCACACACCTCTAGAGTGCCGTCACCAACGACCACGTGTGTATCACCGTTGAAGACAAGCTGTCCGCCGGCTTTGGTGGGATCACAGTCCGACTTTGCCTTGACGTCGTCGGTCCCGCTACCCGAAGGATTCGTGGGATACGGGAAGTTCGCGCCACGGACTGCGTCGTAGTGAACCTTGACACCGTCAAGCCACCAGTCCGTCCGAGGTGAGTTGAAGTTATTGCCCTTCACCTGAACCTTGATCTCAAGTCCGTTGATCAGGTCCACTCGGCCACAAGTATCAGCCAACTGCTTAGCCTGGGCGTCTGTGAAGACGTAAGGAGCGGGGAGTGCTCCGGTGCCGCCATAGGCAGCCCCCGTCTTGTTGTTGAACGGTGCCGTGGCTCCTGAGTTCCCATAGAGCGTGTAGGTCCCGCATGATTTGCGGCCGGATTCTTTGGAGACTGCCTCAATGACTGCCTCGGCTGCTTGTGCGGCCGAAGGGTTCTCCACGCCGTAGGCAACGGTCAGGTAAATGCGACCCTTGGGAGCACCGCTCTTGTCGATGGGAGGCGCTGTCACCTTGGGCACCATGTCGCGAAGACGGATGGCGCGGTCGCTCGAGAAACACCAGATGATGCAGATATTGGCGTGATACTTGGCGAGTTTGTTATCAATCGTCTCCGCGTCCGACTTGACCGTTGCTGGGGCAGCGCTGGTGCGGTACCAGGACTGGGAAAGATCCTTGTCCACGGTGTTGGCCTTGTTGATCGTCAAGACAGTCTGAGGTCTCGGGTCTGGATCGCTCGGGTTGACCGGAGTGAACACGCCCTGAGGACTCCATCCATCAGGGGTGCCAACAACGACTCGGGAGTTGGCATCCGCATCTCGTCCGATGCAAAGGCGTGATGACGAGTTGACGGTGTTCGGACCACATGTGGAAACAGCACTTGGCGTATTGGCGAAATCGAGCAGATAGGTACCCGTAATGTCATCGTCAGTAAGTAGTACGCCGTCTGGTCCAGGGTCTGGGGCAAACCAGAACGTGGCGTTCTTGCAGTTGGGACCAGCCGTGTACTGATTGATTACGTTGGCACTTCTATACCAACCCGGCAGAAACACGATCGTGGCGCTCGTGCCACAGGTGGTTGAGGCATTGGTGAAAGTATTGGTAACTGCATCCCATGTGTATGCCGTTGTGCGGGTTGGCATTGCGGATGGCATTGCACTGGTGGCTGTGTAGGTCTGCGCCTTCACAGTTCCGTTTGTGTTAAAGCCCACAGGAGCAAACGGCGCCGCTATGTCGCCTACTGGATTCTGGTTCGGTGAGCTTGGGTTAGCGCGTCCAGGATCTGAGGCGCGCGACGTACCGTTCAGGTAAGCCTCTGCACCCGTATAGGTATTGGGACGGTTGGCCATAGTGATGCAGTTGGCCGCAGCTGAGCACGCACCTGGGTTCCCGGCGTAGAGCTTGTCGTTTCCGGGGACGTCCGCCACGAGAGTAAGGGTTCCGTTGTCTACACGGACGCTGGAGTTGACACCCATAGACCCGCGGACTTTGAACGCTGACCAACCTCGGGTGAATGCGGTATTGCAAGTTGCGCCGAGAGTCCCCGTGCCTGACCGAGGGCGGAACCACGCTCCTCGCTCAGGAATAAGGCCTCGGTCCACGTCTTCGGTGGCGTTGTAGTTGTCACTGAAGAAGTTGACAACCGAATCCCACCAGCCGGTACATGCTCGAGTGTTAAAAGGTCCGGGTTCTGGCTCACGATCGCTGGTGAGAACCATGGCCTCTGGCGGCGCAAGGCCAACCTCGTTTGGCTTGCCGGAGTTGCCGCCCGTGTCTGCCTGGCAGCTCACTTTGATCGGCGTGTCTTGGCCAGCAACCTTTGCGGTGGTGTTCAAGATGCAAGGCGTGGACGCCAAGCCTAGGTTGGGGTCACGGCCAGCAGTTGGCTGAGTGGCGGCCCAGTTGACTGCTGTCTTGATGGCTGAGTCTCCGCCATATCGCTCGTCGCGCTGTATTCGATATGAGCGGGTAGATGCCACGCTGGTAGCAGCAAACATACTGACCGATGCCACCAGGACACCCATTACAAGCATTACGACCAAGGCAATGATCAGTGCTGCCCCGCGCTCGCCGTCTTGTATGTGAGCGATCCGCAACCACGCATTACGTGGTTGCTTTGGTGTGTAAAGACCGTGCATATCTTCCCCCAGGCGTAAACGCCGAATCTTCTCCCGCGATGGTAGTGCCTCACACTGAGTTTGCATAGTGGAAGCAAAAACAAAGGAGCGGAGGGCAGAAACCCCCCGCTCCTTCAAGAACTGACTCTTGGGCCAGAGTTGATCAGCTGCAGCCTGAAGGCAGGGTGCCCGATGCGACAACAGCACCGCTGGAGATGGTGAAGTACTTGGGCGCGCGCTTCAGGTTGCCAGAAGCACTCGTGAGGTTAGTGATGGTTGGAGT
>JAGQSI010000499.1 GCA_020439605.1 Acidimicrobiales bacterium
TTGTGGTCTTGGCGTTCGTCGTAGGTGACGGTGCCGCCGACGGGGTTGATGTCGACGATCTTGGGGGTGGGCAGGTGTTGGCGTTGGGAGGGGCACCAGCCTTCGAGGTGGGCGGCAACGTCGTCGGGGAAGGCACGCAGGATGCTGGAGATGACGATGCGTTCCTGGATTGGCAGATAGCAGCGGTTGCCGTCTGCGACGATTCGCAGTCGTTCCTCGATGAGCCCGAGGTCGGCGTCTTGACCCGCTCCGGTACGGATGCGGTCGAGGGTGGCGGTGATGTCCCCGGTGCCGATCTTGCACGGCGGGCATTGGCCGCAGGACTCGACGTAGAGGAACCTCGAGAGCATGGCAGCGACCTCGACCAGGCAGGCGGAGTCGTCGTAGACGATGAGCCCGGCCGCTCCGAG
The DNA here is from genome assembly GCA_020439605.1 of Acidimicrobiales bacterium. Taxonomy (GTDB): domain Bacteria; phylum Actinomycetota; class Acidimicrobiia; order Acidimicrobiales; family Iamiaceae; genus Aquihabitans. The sequence goes on from JAGQSI010000499.1 coordinate 411, forward strand.
GCCGCTTCCGGCTGCCTCCATGGATTCGTAACTCAGCGCCACCTCCAGCTGGTTCGCAGCCAGTACTGCGTTCGCGACGCCGGGGAACACCGCCTTGAACTGTCGGCCCGGCAGCGGGCCGCCGGCCTTGTCGAGCAGCTCCTGCAACGGTGTGCCCATCGGCACCTCGAACACGCCTGGGTGGGCCACGTCCCCCACCACGGTGCACAGCACGGTCCCGGTCGACGCTTCGGTGCCGA
>JAGQSI010000500.1 GCA_020439605.1 Acidimicrobiales bacterium
ACCGCCCTCCTCGTCCCAGTCCGCGCCAGGATCGATGCCGGGCCACCACAGCGCACCTGCCGCCACCAGCGCGCCCGCTCCGACCACGAACGCCGGGGCGAGGTCGAGCCGAGCGCCGTCAGCCAGGGTCGCACCGTGGACGCGCCACACCAGGGCCAACAGGACAGGACCCAGCACCAGCGCGGACACCGGCCGGCCGTCGAGGTTGACCTGGAGCACCAGCACAAGCACGAACGCGCCGCCGACCTGCCGCAGCCGGTGCTCCACCTCGGTCGCGCTCATCGCCGTTCTCCGCGGTTCGTTCGAGTGGAGCTGATCGGAATCGAACCGACGACATCTGCCTTGCAAAGGCAGCGCTCTGCCAACTGAGCTACAGCCCCGGGGGTTGGAGAATTCCTGGGAGAAAACCCCGGAGGTCGCAGGCTAGGCCACGGCCCCCAACCGCCGTCAGTCGACAGGCCGTCCGGACACGGCCTGGGTTCGTGGACGAGGTCCGCGGCGTCGCACTCGAGCGCGACCGCGATCCGACAGATCGTCTCGAGGCTCGGGTTCCTCCGCCCAGCCTCGAGTGATACGTAGTACGAGCGGTTGACTCCGGCCCTCAGGGCCAGCGCTTCCTGGCTCAGCCCGACGTCGTGGCCCCTACG
>JAGQSI010000501.1 GCA_020439605.1 Acidimicrobiales bacterium
GCACGGTTGTCAGCCTCGGACAAGTCCTTGGAGCCCTCAACCAGCAGTACTTGAGAAATGGCACCGGGCAACAGCAGAACCATTCCGGTGAGGGTCCACGCCAGAAAGAAGCTGGCATTGATCGACGGCGCCACCTGCTGAGCAACGATCAGTGGCAACACGAACTGCGGTGCCTGGCTGGCCAAAGTGGCAACCCAGTTGACGCCGGCGTATCTGCTGAACGCCTCGATTGACTTCGGTTTGGAGAACTTGAGACGGCCGGCATCTAGACGAGGCAACAAGAACATCATCACGAACCCACCAGCAGCGAGCGGAGCAAGCATCAGGTGGTAGAGCCAACTGTCGTCCGACATTGCTACATCTAGACCCACAAGTGGCAGTCTCACCAACCCACAAACCGCAATTCGGGTCACCAGGGCCGCCCACTGCCCCGCTGCCATCAAACGGACATCTAGAACCAACCACACGGACATCCCTGCCGTGTAGGTACAAAAGATCAGCCACGACAGAACAGAACCCGAGACCAGGTCGGTTGCCTCGCTGTTACTGACGAGCAGATACAGACTTCCGCCAATGAATGACGACACGATCGTGGCCAATACGGACCAGCCAAGTAGCGAATCCGCATCAGAGCTTCGGTCCACC
>JAGQSI010000502.1 GCA_020439605.1 Acidimicrobiales bacterium
AAGAGCAGGAACTGGCCTTCAGGATTGGCGAAGGCGTCGCTGCTCACCGACAGCTCGATGAGTTCGCCATGCGCGATCCCGACACATTGACCGAGGATGAACTCGACCAAGTCGACCTGCTGGAACTGGCCGTGCTCCGCGCACAGCGCGCCCACGACCAACTGACGCAGGGCAACCTGCGCCTGGTCGTCAGCGTGGCCAAGCGCTACCTGGGACGCGGGCTGAGCCTGCTCGATCTCATCCAGGAGGGGAATCTCGGCCTGCTCCACGCCGTGGACAAGTTCGACCCGACCTTGGGCTACCGCTTCAGCACCTACGCCACCTGGTGGATCCGCCAGGCAATCAGCCGCTCGATTGCCGACAAGGCACGCACCATCCGGCTCCCTGTGCATGTCATCGAGAATGTCAATCGCCAGAACCGCGTCCAGCGCGAGCTCGCCCAGCAACTGGGCCGCGAACCGACGCCCGCCGAAATCGCCGTCGAAATGGAGCTGCTCAACCGGCATGCGCTGGATCTGGTCGCCGATGGATTGGCCGATGGCGGCGAAGCGCCGGAGGTCGAGGAGGCCGACGCCGTCAAGGACGTCAAACGCGCCTCAGGTCGTGTGCGCGAACTCCAGCGCCTCAACATGGAGCCGCTGAG
>JAGQSI010000503.1 GCA_020439605.1 Acidimicrobiales bacterium
CCAGAGGCACCACGCACGGCGAGGCGAAAGAGATGATCCCGACCAGCGCCGCGACACCCAGGCCCAGCAGCAGCGGACCACTGGTGACCGTGGCCGCGAACGTCGTTCCCAGATCCGCCAGAAACCACTGATTCACTGCGGCGCCGCCTTCTCCTCGGCCACCGTCACAACGGCAAACGACTGTTCGCCGAAGTCACCCGAGAGTTGCTGCAACGCTCCGATCACCGCAGTGTTCAGGCACTGGAGAAGGACCTACGCGCCTGGGTCGCAGCCTGGAACGACAATCCCAAACCCTTCATCTGGACCAAGACTGCCGAAGAAATCCTCGAGTCGATCGCCAGATACCTGAAACGAATTTCAGGCGCAGGACACTAGAACAACGTCGGATCATCGCGGCGACCCCGAGGACCACCAGGAACGTCCTCGGGGTCGCCGCCGTCGAGCAACCACGCCCGAATCGTCACCGACAACGCATGACGCTCACTCGAATCCTGAACCGGTCGCCGACCACGATGCCTCCCCGTGGCGACCGCGTACGCCACATTCGAGGCCTGAGTCCCGATCTGCACATGATCGGACGCCACGCGCACGCACAGAGGCGAATTGCACCAGTGTTCGGCGATCGAATCAGCCGGCAAAT
>JAGQSI010000504.1 GCA_020439605.1 Acidimicrobiales bacterium
TGCATCTGGTCGAAGCGGCGAAGCTGGGAGCGGGCCAGGGCGGCCAGCAGGTCGGGCAGGTTGGCTTTGATGCCGGGCGAGACCAGGTCGTAGTGGGTGCCTCCGCCCGGCTTGTAACGGGCGTGGGCATCGGCGCTCATGCCGTGAAGCCGGTGGGAGCGGGCGAAGGTGGCCAGCTCGGCGTTGTCGGTGGCGATGGCGCCACCTTCAGCCGAGGTCAGGTTCTTGGTGGCGTAGAAGCTGAAGCAGGCCGACTGGGTGCCGGGCCCGCCCACCAGGCCTCGGGCATCGGCGGTGCCGAGGGCGTGGGCGGCGTCTTCGATCAACGGGACCCCGGCTGCCGCGCACAGGTCGTGGACGGTGCGCTCCACCGCCACGCCCCCGAAGTGCACGGCCACCACCGCGTCGAGACCTTCTTCGAGGGCGGCAGCCAGAGCGGCGGGGGAGATGTTGAGGGTGGACGGTTCCACGTCGATCAACACCGGGTGCAGGTTGTTGTGCACCGCGGCCAGGGCCGAAGAGATGAACGTCCACGCCGGAACCCCGACCCGGGCACCCGCTGGCAGGCCGAGGTGAGCGAGGGAAATCTCCAGAGCTGCGGTACACGAAGACACCGCGATCACATGGGAT
>JAGQSI010000505.1 GCA_020439605.1 Acidimicrobiales bacterium
GGCCGTGATCGACCAGGCCTTGGGAACGTTCCAGCACCGTGAGCTGGTTTCGGCCGACGAGGTGTCGGACCTCCTGTTGGACATTCGTCTGCTCTTGGTGGCTGCTGCCGCTCCGTTGGTCACCGACGACCTGATCGTCGACGAGATCCCGGTTCCCACCGGCGTCTGATCCCGACCGGTACGCCTCGCCTGGTCACTCGGCGAGTGCGAACAACTCTTCGAACGCCGCCTGGATGTCGGCGGCCAACGCCTCCGGGTCCGATACCGCGGCCGCATCGACGTGGAGCCCCATGTCCAGACGACCCCGGTAGCTCATGGTGGTGAGGTTCCAGGCGGTTCCCATCACCGGCCCCATCGGGTAGTTGTGCTCCACCAGGGCCCCGGCGATGTAGAGGTCGAACGGGGCGGCCCGCAGATTCGAGGTTGTGAAGTCCACCGTGGTGACCTGCTGGCGGGCCAGTCGGACCAGGACCGGCCGGGGGACGACCTTGGCCAGCCCGGCCAGTGATGCCATGACGCCCAGGGTCTTCTCGGTCTTGGTGACGGTCAGCCGCTGGTGGACGGCGGCGAAGCGCTCGGCGGCGTCGATCGTGGTCGGTACCAGGACCCGGGTGGGGGAGAAGGCGTT
>JAGQSI010000506.1 GCA_020439605.1 Acidimicrobiales bacterium
TTCTCGGCTGTCTCGCCCGATCAGTCCGTGACGTGGCCCGTTACTACGACCTGACCGCTGGCACGGATCTATATGACCCGTCCTCGCTGCCCAATCCCGGTAACTGGGAGCAGAACCTTGGACGAAGCGACCTGAAGGGTCTCAAGGTCGCGGTCCTGCCCGATCTTGGGATGGTCAAGTTGGAACCAGGCGTCGAGGCCCTGATCCGTTCACAGGCCAAGACACTGATCGAACGCCACGGAATGGAAGAGGTCGAGGTCGACCTGAAGCTCCCCAACCTGGCGGCGCAATGGATGATGGGCAACCTGTCCACGCTGCTCGCTGACCTGGGTGACCGTTGGCCGGGCTGTGCGAACGATCTGACCGACGAGGTCGCGTTCGGGCTGATGATGTCACGTGCCCTCTACAACTTGGATGTTGCTGCAGTGGCTGAGGCCCAGCGAGTTCAGGCCAATGAGGCCATGGCCCGTGTGTTCGAACAGGCCGACCTGGTGATCGCAGCGACCAACCCGGGCCCAGCTTTCGCTGCCGACGCTACGACCAGTAGCCCAACCGACAGCTTCTTGGACTGGGCGAAGTCCAACCAACTCGCCAAGTACGCGTTCAGGGGAGTAATGGGTGGAGCC
>JAGQSI010000507.1 GCA_020439605.1 Acidimicrobiales bacterium
CCGATTCCTTTTTGTACCGCTGCGCCACGGTCACGATGAAGGGCAGATAGACCATCAAGGGAGTGAGCGGATTGACCGGCGAATCGCCGATCCGGTACGCCGCGAGCAGCGCTTGCGGCGAGATGTCGAGGTCGTAGAACACCGGCACGAAGACCGGGGCGAAGATCGCCCATTTCGGCAACGAGCCCGGAATCACGAAGTCAAGAAGGATGATGACGAGGATGAACCCGATCATCAACGGCAGCGCGCCCAGTCCGAGACTTTCGAGCAAATGCGCCATACCGACGGCCATGACTTGCGGCAGGTGCGTGTAATTGAAGTAGGCAATGAACTGGGCGATCATCAGGAACATCACCAGCAGGCTCGCCAAACCGGCCCAGGTTTTGGTGATGGCGCCGATCACATCGTTGGCGCTTTTGACCGTGCCCGCTCCAACTCCATACGCCACGCCTGAAACCAGAAAGAAGATGGCGATGATGAAGAGCAAACTTTCCATGAACGGAGTCTGGCCGATGATGTCGCCGGTTTCGGGGTGCCGGAGCGGCGCGCCGCTCGGGATCGTGCAGGCGAGAACAACGACCAGGACCGCCACGAATCCATAAAGCGAGTAGCGCAATCCACGG
>JAGQSI010000508.1 GCA_020439605.1 Acidimicrobiales bacterium
GTCGGCGATCCGGTCCCGGACCGACCATGCGGCCTGCGCCGTCAACGTGCCACCCGACAAACGGAACCGACACCGCCGGGGTGTCCAGGGCACCCGCGTCCAAAAGCCCACGCGCGCGCAGGATGGGGACCACACCCTCGCCGAACCAGAACAGCTCCTCCAGATGCGGATAGCCGGAGAAGATGAACTCGTCGATCCCGACGGCGGCGTACTCGGCGATCCGGTCGGCCACCTCGGTGTGACTGCCGACCAGCGCGGTGCCGGCACCGCCGCGCACCAGTCCGACGCCGGACCACAGGTTGGGCGCTATCTCCAGGCTGCGGGCGTCGCGCCACGACCTGGTGCGCCGGCTCTCCTCGTGCAGGGCCACCATCCGCCGCTGCCCCTCGGACTGGCTGCGGGCCAGACCGGCCTGCGCGGCGCGCACCGTCTCCTCGTCCAGGGCGGCCACCAGCTGATCGGCGGTTTGCCAGGCCTGCGCCGAGGAGTCGCGGGAGATGGTGTGCAGCCGGATGCCGAATCGGACGGCGCGTCCCTGCGCCGCGGCGAGACCGCGGATCCACTCGACCTTCTCGCGTACGGCGTCCGGCGGTTCTCCCCAGGTCAGGTACACGTCGGCGTGC
>JAGQSI010000050.1 GCA_020439605.1 Acidimicrobiales bacterium
AAAAGAAGATCCCTTTGAACTCTGAGAGGGTCATGTCAGAGTTGATGAGCTTGCCCTCTGGAGTTGCCTTGTAGGCATCGAACTCGGTGTTCCAAGACGACTCGCTCAGTGGCGGCACGATCCCGCTAACCGGTTCCCAGTGAACCATTGATAGGCCCGACTGGGTGAGGCGGGTTGCACCTCCTACCACCACCATCACAAATACCAGAGCGGCCACGATCCACAGCCATGTTGCCAACTGGGCTGGTTTTGCGACGCGCTCGCGCTTCGGCGTTTCACCAGCCTGCGCAGATGACTCTGACTGGTTGGCAGGTGGATCGCTTGGCGCAGCTTCAGTGGTTGTTTGGCTACCCACGGGCTTCGACCTTAGTTAGGACGGCTTTGGGTTCTCCCATCGCCTTTTCAGATGACGCCGGCTCCGCAGTGGCGTAGAATTGCGGAAAACGTCAGCCAAAGGGAGGCTGAGTCATGAAACATCCACCCGTACCACGTGGCTCCAAGCGCGTTGTTCTTGTGTTGTTGGCTGCCGTGAGCCTCATCGGCTTCGGCTGTTCCAGCGATGACTCAAACACCACGAGCACCGAGAAGCCAACTTCCACAACTAGCGCTGGCGGAACTGAACCATCCACCACGGCGAGCGCGTCGTCAACAAAGGCGTTTGTCGACATCCAAGAGTGCGAAAACCTCAGCGGCACCGGCAGCGCTAGTGGAACAATCACCAACAACGGAGACGATGCAACAGCGTTCAAGTACGTGGTTGGTTTCTACGACAGTTCAGACAAGGAGTTGGCCACCGCCGAGGTTGTCACCTATGAGGCCGAGCCTGGTGCAGACGCAGCGTGGGCTGTGACTGTCGATGGCTTGGGCGATATCTCTAGCGACGATCTCACTTGTAAGACCGTGTCGATCGAAGCCACCTCTGAACGCCCCGGCGGCTCAGACGATGAGAAAGCGAATCAGGACGAAGAGTTTCCGTGCTCGCTGTTCACCGCAGACGAAATAGCTCAGATAACGGGAAACCCGCTCGACGGGGACATGAGCAGCGGCCCCGTAACAGAGAACGAATTCACCTACGAGGCAAAGAGGTGCACCTGGAGCGTTTCAGAATTTGATGAAGAGGCCCAAGAAGTGATTCTCACGGTGAGCTTGCCCGAGGATTTCCCGTCCGGCACCTTTGTGTGCCCTTCGGCGCTAGGCGGCGAAACACCGCTGAGTGTTACTGGAACAGAATCCAACTGGATGTGGGTCGATCCCGGCACTACTGCCAAGGTTGGGACCCTTCGTAGCTGTGGCGATGAGGTCTTCGTCTCGGTCGAGGTTTCAGGCGCCAACAATGAAGCCCAACAACAGCAGGTTGCGGTTGCAGTTGTGGAGCACGTTCTTGACGAGTTGTAGAGCTCAGACCCGAGCCTGAGGCTCAGTCCAGATACTGAATCGCCACTCCAATGTCAGCCACAACGACACCTGATCTCTCAGCAACCTATGGATCGGCCAACCGCTGAACAGATTTCCGTTAGTGCCACTGGTTCGATCTCACCAATCTTGGAGGTCAGGATTGACTGAGGCACCGTATGTATTCCATCACAGTTGACAACGGACTCCGCTGTTAGTCCTGCGTTCAAGTAATCGAAGCTGACTTCGGTGGAAAGCCCACGGATTGAGGTCGTGATCTCGCCAACGGTTACCAGAGCGCGTACATCTATAACCTCGGTTCGGGTTAGAACCACAACTGGGCGGCGCTTCTTACCAACTTCAGCCAACCAGATTTCGCCACGCCTCATTGTTCGCCCCATGCCTCAGCGTTGGACCAGAAGGTGCTGACCTGTTCCGGATTAGCCAGGTATGCCTCACGGTCTCGCGTCCGAAGCTTTTCCTCAACTGCCGCCACCACTCCAACTCTTGCTGCCTCAGAAACATTGATTCCTAGATCTTTGGCTTCCTGAGACAGAGCTTCATCCAAGGTAAAGGTCGTTCGAATCGTAGCCATACCTTGATGCTATCAAGTATTGCTAGCAGCTAGGTACGACACGGGAGGACATCGTGGCCAGACCCGACAGATAACACCAGGTTTTCTCAGGGTTGTCTCAGGAATCTGTGAGGTTCAGTTTTCACAGTGAGTTGATCGACCGAAGGGGTACCCATGGATTTGTCCTTAACTCGCCGACAACTCCTGCAATCGCTGGCGCTGGCGGGTCTTTCTGCCTGTACTACTGACTTGGCACGAACTCTTCCGGGCACCGTTGAGAGTTCCATATCGCAAACCTCGGCTCCTCGCACTGCTGTGTCGATGTCACCCGAGGATCTTCTGACTCGACAGTTGGAGCGTTCAAGCTTTGGCGCCACAGATCAGCTACGAAGCCAAGTGGTTGCAGCCGGAGGGTTCGAGGCTTGGCTCGACCAACAGCTTGAGCTCAGTCCGGACTACAAGGCCAAGTATCCATTGGGGTTGCTCGGCGAGGTTGAGGATCGCCTCGCTCCGCTAAAGGAGCTGAAGTTCGAGTCCAAGCAGGAGCGTGCGTCAGCCACCAAGACATCCATCGAGACCATCACGGGTAGAACTATTTATGGGGCGGCGTTCGCCGAGGATCAATTGCGGCAACGAACCATGACCGTGCTTGGCGACCTGCTCCACGTCACTTCTAGCTCGCAACCAGAACTGTTCGGTATCTGTGATTTCGACGCCACGATTCGAGCACGGGCCTTTGGACGCTTCTCAGACCTCTTGTTGGCTACTGCGCAACATCCAGCGATGCTCGTCTATCTGGATCAGGCATCAAGTCGTGCAGATTCGGGGCGAGTACCAAACGAGAACTACGCCCGAGAGGTAATGGAGCTTCACACTGTTGGAGTTGACGGCGGCTACGACGAAACCGACGTGGCCGAACTGGCACATGTGTTGAGCGGCTGGTCGTTGGACACGAGGTCACGAGCATTCGCCTTTCGACCCCAATGGCATGACCTTGGACCCTTCGGATCGAAGGGAGACATCCTTGGTTGGAGACCAGGGCCAGACCAAGTGGGCGAAGCAGCAGGCGTTGCGGCGCTGGAACATCTCGCTCACCATGAGGCCACCGCCAAACGGATCGCTCATATCTTCGCTCGTCACTTCGTCTCAGAATCGCTGACTCCCAAAGATGAGCTTGTCATTGAGGCTGCTGAGATCTACAAGCAGAACGACACCGCCATCGGTCCTGTGGTCAAGCACCTGCTGACATCGGAACAGTTCGCTTCGAAAGCCACCTTGATGGTCAGGCGACCGATCGATCTTGTTGCGCACAGCCTTCGAGTGTCGAACGCGAGGGTTGTAGATGGCGGCCTTTCGGATTCTCTTGGTTCGTTGGTTGGTTTGATGTATGTGCTCGGCCAGGTGCCCTATGGCTGGCCCGCTCCCAACGGGTTCCCCCATAGCTCGGCGGCGTGGTCAAACGCTGGGGCGATGATTGGACGCTGGAACGCAATCATCACTCTCGCTGGCTCTGCTAGCGGCGCAGCGAAAGCAACTGTCTCCAACCGTCTCGGCTTGGAGTTGGATCCAAGCGCGTTGGGGTTGTCCACTGCCAGCGAGTTGGCCACCGCCTTGTGTGGTGCCGAACACCAATTGGTCTGAACGAAGGGAAGCTCTTATGACGCAGCTACTGAATGTGTTCCTACGAGGCGGAGCTGACGGGTTGAGCATCTTCGCCCCGGTTGGAGACCCGATCTATCACCGCTCTCGACCAACTCTGGCGTTGAGCGAACGAGCGGCCCTAGATGTTGGTATCGATGGGTTCGGTCTGCATCCTTCTGCTCCAAGGTTGGCGGAACTTCTGAAGGACAAGAAGTGCGCAGTGATTCCTGCGGCTGGTTTCGAAGGACAGTCCCGAAGCCACTTCAGTGCTCAGGCGCTTCTCGAATCCGCCAACTCTGCAGGCGCCGATCCGAACGAAGCTGGTACTGGCTGGTTGGGTCATCTGTTGAACTCCAAGGCATCGAAGCACGCCCAACCATTTCGTGCTGTAGCGGTGGGCACTGTCTCGGTAGCTCCATCCTTGTGGGGCACCACCGATGCACTCAGCGTTTCGGACCCTTCAGCTCTGGCGCTTGGCGTGCTGCGGCGTTCTCAACGTCGTAATGGCAGTTACGAAGTAATGGACGCACCGTTCGTGCCGTCGCCTCAAGAACTCGCAACTCGTTGGCCTCTCGGAGCCAGCTCACCCGAACCCACCACTGCAGGTGTCGCCGCTGCTGCTGCGGTGCTCGATCGTTTGGAGGACTCCCCTATCGAAGTTGGCGATATCAGCGCATTTGGTGAGGGCGACGCTGCGGCGGCTTTCGCGAGCGCCTCGGCACTGTTGCTCGCCGGCCTGGGTACCGAGGTGGTTCAAGTGGATCTTGGAGACTGGGACACCCACAATGAGCAGGGAACCAATGGCGGACATTTCGCCGAATTGCTAAGCGAGCTCGACGCCGGACTTGGCGCCATCTTTGAGCGACACGTGGGTAAAGCGCACGGTTTGGTGATCACAGTTATGACCGAGTTCGGGAGACGGGTTCAACAGAACGCGTCTGGTGGCACAGATCACGGCAGCGGCTCAGTTGCTCTGGTTTTGGGCGACGGCGTGCAGGGCGGAATGAAAGGAATATGGCCCGGGCTTGAGGATCTTGACGAGGGAGACGTGAGATTCACCAATGACCTACGGGTGATGCAATCGGAGGTGGCCAACGCTGTGTTTGGCGCAGAGTTGGCCAAACCATCGGGGTCTACGGCTCTGGAACTTTTCGACGTCTAACCGCAACGAAACATGGTCGATTGGCTCTAGGGTCAAGGTTCGTCACTTCGCTAGGAGCTCCCATGAACCCACAGTCTCTCGCTCGCGCCCAAGAGATAGCCATTGATGTTCTCGCCAAGGTTCAGCCAGATCAGCTCGAGTTGCCCACTCCTTGCGAAAACTGGAATGTTGCTCAGGTCATCGACCATCTAGTTGGCTCTCAGTATTGGGCGATGGCGGCTATTGAAGGCACTGAGATGTCCGAAACCGGTGAAGGCGCTTCGGCTGGAGACTTCAAGGCAAGTTTCGCCACAGCCGGCCAAGCCCTGCTCGGCTCGCTGAGCGCTGAAGGTGCATTGGAAAGGACCGTCAACCCCGGCTTTGGCGACATGCCGGCACCGGCTTTGGTGTCGATGGCTGTGACCGACACTTTCACCCACGCCTGGGACATTGCCAAGGCCACCGGTCAGTCCACAGATCTTGATCCTGAGTTTGCAGCGCAGTGCTTGCAGGGTGCCAAGGTCGGCATTAGTGATGCGTTCCGTTCCGAAGAGGGTTCGATCTTCGGACTTGAACAAAACGCGCCCGCGGGCGCGTCTGCTGCTGATCAACTTGCCGCCTTTCTCGGTCGTAGCGTGTAGGGACTGTTGGAGGTTCGGCGGTGAGCGAAGGGTCCCCTTTCCTGAAGATCGCGTCCGAGCATTGGGTGGCATCCAACGAATATGGCTTCGCGATCAGAGACAAGTTCCCGGTGTCTCCTGGCCACACACTCATCATCCCTAAGCGGCTCATTCCAACCTGGTGGGAAGCAACGCCCGATGAGCAGCTCCACCTGACCGAGCTGATCTCGGTAGTGAAGAACCAACTCGACGAGGAGTTCAAACCCGATGGCTACAACGTTGGTTTCAACGGTGGCCATGCCGCTGGACAAACGGTTGACCATCTCCACGTTCATGTAATCCCTCGCTGGTTTGGCGACGTCGATGATCCTCGTGGAGGCGTACGTGGAGTTATCCCGGCCAAGCGGGCCTATGACGGGATGCGAGACCTCGGAGCACTTGATGGGAACAGCCCAACCAACCAGACCAATCTGATCAACGGTTCAGAGAGGCACCTCAGAACCGAACTGCTCAACCACCTACGAGACGAGTCCCTAGACAGGATCGATCTGGTCGTAAGTTTCGTGCTTCTATCCGGATTGAAACTGTTGGCGGGAGCAATCGAAGACGCATTGGACCGCGGTGCCTCGATTCGAATTCTCACGACCGACTATCTGGCGATCACCGAGAAGGCTGCTCTCGGTTGGCTGCTGGATCGCATGAATCCACCCAATCCGAAGCCCAACCAGGGTTCATTGCAGGTCCAGATCTTCAGAGATCCAAAGGTCAGCTTTCACCCGAAGTCGTACATCTTCTGGACTTCGACTGGAGGGTCGGGGGTGGGCTTTGTCGGAAGTTCCAACCTCAGTGCGAGCGCTCTCGCTGGCGGCATCGAATGGAATCTTCGAACCGAGGAAGTCCCGATTCTTCGCACCAGTTTTGAGACCCTCTGGAGCGACGAGAGGTCGGTGGTTCTCGATGCTCACTTCCTCAACCAGTACGAGCAACAGGATCGAGCAAAAGCAGTCTCGCGTCTCATCGACGATGAGGACTTCGAGACCATTCAGCCGACTCCGATCCAACTTGAAGCACTAGCAGCGTTGGAGAAGGCGCGAGCCGACGGCTTCGGGGCGAGCATGGTCGTGATGGCCACCGGTCTGGGAAAGACCTGGCTGAGCGCTTTCGATTCCAACCGTCCGGAGTTTCAACGCGTTCTGTTTGTGGCCCATCGTGAAGAGATCCTGACCCAAGCTCGTGACGTCTTTCGACGGGTCAGACCGGATTCATCGGTTGGCATGTTCATCGGAGAAACCAAGAGTCCCGATTCGGACATCGTGTTCGCCAGTGTTCAGAGTTTGACCAATCACTTGAGCGGTTTCGATCCTGACCGCTTCGACTACGTGGTGATCGACGAATTTCATCATGCCGTGGCACCTAGCTACCGCAAGGTCATCAACCACTTTCGGCCCAAATTTCAGTTGGGAATGACAGCGACGCCAGAACGCCTTGACGGCGCTGACCTACTTGCGCTTTGCCACGACAACATTGCTTACGAGTGCAACCTGGTAGAGGCCCTTGGGCGAGAGGCGTTGGTGCCGTTCAAGTACTGGGGGGTGGCTGATTCTCTGGACTTCGCACCTATTCCATGGCGAAACGGGCGTTTCGACCCAAGCATTCTCGAACAAGGCGTAATCACGTTAGAGCGTGCCACGAATGCCATTGAGGAGTGGGAGCTCCGCAAAGGTCAACGCACCCTCGCCTTTTGTGTGTCAACGCGTCACGCGGATTTCATGACCGAACAATTCACCAAGCGCGGATACCGAGCAGCCTCGGTGCACAGCGGCGAATCAAGCAGCCCCAGGCATGGGTCATTGGCCGCGTTGGATGCTGGCGAACTGGACGTCATCTGTTGTGTTGACATGTTCAATGAAGGCGTGGACCTACCAGCGGTGGACACCGTCTTGATGCTTCGTCCCACTCAGTCACCGGTCGTGTTTCTTCAACAATTGGGACGAGGCCTGCGAACAGCCGAGAACAAGACACATCTGCGTGTGGTTGATTTCATTGGAAACCACAGCAGCTTCCTAATGAAGCCTCGGGTTCTACTTGGGCTAACGACTGGGGAAGTTCCCTCCTCTGCATCGCTCTACCAAGCGATCGCCAGCAACGATTTCAAGATGCCCGACGGGTGTTCGGTCGAGCTATCCCTTGAAGCCATTGATCTCCTTGAGCGCTTCAAGAGTGTTCCCTCGCAAGTGGACCTCCTTGGTGATTTCTGCAACTCCTATATCGCCGAGCACGGGACTCGGCCCACCGCCACCCAAGCGCTTAGATCCGGACTCGATCTGTCCGTTGCCAGGGCCAATGGTGGATGGTTCCAGTTCCTTCTCGATCACAACTTGCTAAGCGATTCCGAGGCGCACATTGTGCAGAGCCACGCAGAGTTTCTCAAAGAGGTCGAGTCCACATCGGCCACAAAGAGCTACAAGCTGGTAACTCTTCAGGCGCTCGTCCAACAAGGAGCACTCGGCCGCGAGATTCCTACCGATGAACTGAGCGACTCTGCCTTTCAGATCGTTTGTGGCGACCCCCGACTCGTACAGGACGTCAAGAGCAAGAACTTCCCTGCTCCACAAGAAGCCAGTACCAAACAGTGGAGAGACCATTGGAGACGATGGCCGCTATCAGCTCTGACTGGAGATCTTCGTGGCAAGAGCTCGACTTGGTTCAGCACCGAAGAACGACCCGATGGCGAGTGGTTTATCTCGAAGTTCAGTGTGAACTGCAACGACACTGAAATTTTCAACCAACTCGTTGCAGAACTAACCGACTACCGCATGGCCCGATATCTCGCCACAAAGGGTCTGGAACTCGCGAACGGTTAGCTCCGGCCCAGACACCGCTGGCCGAGAGACGACTCCACCTTCAGGACATCGCTACTCACCGTCGCTAGCCACGACCACTCGTCAGCGAAGTGAATCACGCCGACGTCACATGTCTAGGTCTGCTCATGCAATGACGGGCTTAGGCTGACCGGTGAAGTCCCCCGATCAGACGAAGGGTCGCAAAGTGTCTGCGCTACACCTCACTCCTGAGCCACCAGTAGATGTGAAGGGCGCGCTCCCCAATGCCCTTCAGGCTCTCACCCGTCTCGAACAAGCAATCGCTGCAACGTCATTGTCCAAAACCACCTATGAACTCGTGAAGATCCGAGCCTCTCAGATCAACGGCTGTGCCTTCTGTTTGGAAATGCATCACCACGACGCCAGCGAGGTCGGCGAAACCGCCGAACGGCTTGCACTTCTACCCGCGTGGCGAGAAACCGACATCTATACCCATGAGGAGCGGGTAGCGCTCGCTGTTACCGAGGTGGTCACCAAGATCAGTGACGGACCGGTCCCCCTCGATCTTGAAGCCGAAGCCCGTCGCACCTTTGACGAGGAAACATTCGCTGCGTTGATCTACGCCATTGTGGCCATAAACGCTTGGAACCGTCTCGCAATTGTTGGTCACAGCGTTCCCGGCTCCATACGAAACGCGTAGAGCCGACCCGGCTGAACTTCGCCATCATGACCCTGCCAGACCCACCCAGCCCAGACTCGTCACCGAGACCACTCATTCTGAGGGGCAGATTTGTAGAACTTGTCCCGCTGGGTCTGGAACATGTTGAGAAGCTGGCAACCGCTGCATCAGGTAACCGATCTACATTCGGGCTCACGCGAGTTCCTGACGGCATAGATGATGCTCGCTGCTATGTCGAGAACCTGCTCCGCGGCGCAGCGCTAGGCGAGCACATAGCGTTCACGCAGGTTCGGGTGGCCGATCGTCAAGTGGTCGGATGCACCCGTTTCATGGAACTGCGACGATGGCGAGGTCGCACAGAACCCGACGAAGTGGAAATCGGAGGAACCTGGCTCGCCGAGTCCGCTCAACGCAGCGCTATCAACACCGAAGCAAAGTTGTTACTCCTTACCCACGCTTTCGAAACCTGGGGAGTGGTACGGGCCTGCTTCTGTACCGACGTGCGTAACACCCAGTCCCGCCATGCGATCGAACGGCTCGGGGCCCGTCTCGACGGGGTGCTGCGCAACCATCGGGCCTCGATGGTTGAAGGTGAAGCCGGTAGAGCTCGCGACAGCGCCCTCTACTCGATCACCGACCACGACTGGCCAGGCATCCGCACCCGTCTACAACGACAACTGGATCAGTAATGACGCAGCCGTCGTGCTGCTCATTCGATGTACCCATTATCTCCACCCGCTAGGAAAGGTATTCCCATGAGCTATGAAGTGAACTTCAAGGAAGTGTCGACAATCGGGCTGGAAACCTCACCGGTTGTAGAGGCGCTCGCCGGCCTGCGG
>JAGQSI010000509.1 GCA_020439605.1 Acidimicrobiales bacterium
GTCGCCGTAGCCGGGCAGGGAGCGCAGGCGTCGGTACAGCTCGGCCCCGGTCGGACCGTCGGACCACAGCGCGGCGGCGTCGCCGTCGAAGTGCTCGACCAGGTCCTGGCACAGGGAGTGGATCCGCCGGCCCATGGCCGCGGGGTAGCGGTGGATCGCCGGCTTCTCGCAGCACACCGCGACCACGTCGTCCTCGGACATGGCGGCGATCCGGGCCGCGTCGAGGCGGCCTCCGAGGCGTTCCGAGAGGGTGGCGGGACCGCGGAAGGCCCATTCCATCGGGACCTGCTGGTCGAGGAGCATCCCGATCAACAGGGCGAGGGGTTGCTCCTCGAGCAGCCGATCCGCCGCGTCGTCACCGGTGATCGGGATGGCGGGGCTGGACATCGGGCCAATCTACCGCTGTGGGCCCTCCGGCCCCTCCGGCCCGTTCGTTCGACCCGAATCGTTCAAGGGCCGGGCCGCGGCAACCGACAGCAGGTGCGACGAGAAGCCGACGACCGACCAGGAGACTCCCGACGTGGAGAGCTGCCCGCACTGCCACTTCCTCATGCGCGACGACGCCGTGGAGTGCGGCGTGTGCCATCGCCCACGGGTGGTCGTGTCGACCGAGGGCTTCGC
>JAGQSI010000510.1 GCA_020439605.1 Acidimicrobiales bacterium
CGTTCCCTGCCGAGTAGGACCATGCCGTGGTCATGGGGACCATCTATCGCTTCGAGAACTTTGGCCTCTTGGCCAAGTTGGCGACTTGAGCCGACGCCGGGTACAAGGTCGTGACGGTCTAGGCGGTGGGCGAGTGGTCGCATAGCAGCGAGTGTCACTGCTGATACCGCCACAAACACGACCCATTGTGGAGCGAGATCAACACCGGCAAAGGCCATAGCCGCGGCGATGGCTGCGCCCAGGGCGAACGGGGCAAGGAAGAACGAGCCAGCTATTGCGATCTCACCACCCGCGAACACAACAGCAGCTATGAGCCATATCCATCGCCAAGTGTCTGGATCGTTCAGGTCCACCCTGCGTTCCTCCATCGTGGGGTAGCGGTTCTTGAGTCCACCCTAGGCGGCTCGTTGAGGATTGTGAACTGATTTTCTCTGACGCCCTGTACCGTTGCGCTCTGTGACAGCACACCTACCCGTTGAAACTGGCCAGGTGCCGGATCCAGACACTGGGCTCAGATTGCTCAGTGTCCATGCCCATCCAGATGACGAGGCATCAAAGGGTGCATCTACCGTTGCGAAATATGTGGCCGAAGGGGTTGAGGCAACGCTGGTGTGCTGCACG
>JAGQSI010000511.1 GCA_020439605.1 Acidimicrobiales bacterium
TGGCCGCCCATCACCTCCAGCAGCAGTGCCGCATCGGCGACGCTGTTGGAGAAGGGCCCGATCTGATCCAGCGAGCTCCCGAACGCGATCAGGCCGAGGCGTGAGACGAGTCCGTAGGTCGGCTTCATCCCCACCACCCCACAGAGGGCTGCTGGTTGGCGGATCGATCCGCCGGTGTCAGAACCCAGGGCGAGTGTGGCGAAACCCGCTGCGACCGCCGCAGCGGACCCGCCGGAGGACCCGCCGGGCACCTTCGAGAGATCATGGGGGTTGTGGGTGGGACCGAATGCGGAGTTCTCGGTCGAGGAACCCATCGCGAACTCGTCGAGGTTGGTCTTGCCCACCATGACCGCGCCCGCAGCTGCCAGACGCTGCACGACCGTGGCGTCATATGGAGGCTTCCAACCCTCGAGGATCCGCGAAGAGCAGGTGGTCTCGACGCCCTTGGTGCACAAGTTGTCCTTGAGCGCCACGGGAACCCCAGCCAGGGCCCCGGGGTCCGCTCCCCCTGCCACGGCGTCGTCGACCCGCCGGGCGGTCTCTCTGGCCTCCTCGGCCAGCACCAGGTTGAAGGCGTGGATCTCGCCCTCACGCTCTTCGATGCGTGTCAGCGACGTCTC
>JAGQSI010000512.1 GCA_020439605.1 Acidimicrobiales bacterium
GAGGTCCGGGTCGGTGCGAGCAAGCGCTGGCGGGGTTCTCGCACAGGTTGGAGTGATGCTCACGGCCCGGCGCTGCCATGGCACGTTCGTAGGTGGGACTCCGGCTCCTGGGGGTGTCTCAGCATATGAGACGAAATTGTGTGCAGAATTTCGTTGAACTGTGTGCAGACCAGAAAATGCTCTACTCCGGACCCGTACAGATGCTGGTGGGCTGGGATTTCGTGAACCCTCCACCAAGGGTGGTTCACGAAAGTGGGCCAGCAGTGTTCACGAAACCCCGCGTTTGAGTCATCGAGGGCGGGGTTTCGTGACACCCGGGCCCGGAGCGCGCTTGTTGGGAGTCGCGGATGCGACCGGTTGCGCCGGATGAGCCGCCGCGTTGGCCCGGCGGCGCCCCTTTCGCCGACAGAGGGTGTTGTGGGGTGCGGGTCGGGCTCAGACGTGTTCGATTCTGATCACGTTCATGCATGGCGGGTCTGCGGAAACTGTCCACACGAGAACGAGGTCTCTCGCCGCGACCGGGTCGTAGTAGGTCGCAAGTCGCGCCGAGGTGCCGTCATCCAGCAAGAAGGCCCGTCCGGCCGCTGCCCTTCCGGGATCTTCACGAACGTCGCCGATG
>JAGQSI010000513.1 GCA_020439605.1 Acidimicrobiales bacterium
TCGGTGTCGTGGTCGTCGGGGTGGAAGTCCGGTCGGTCGTAGTCCTTGAGACGTTGCCACACCGAACGCTGCAGGAGCGGGTTGCGCTTGAACCGCTTCCAGCTGGCCCGCAGGCGACCCTTCTCGTAGGCGTTGCGGTCACCGGCCACCGCCAGCGCCATCGACACCGCCATGCCGACGACGAAGCCGTAGCGCAGACCGACCATGGTCCACACCCGCATGCGCTCGCCCCCGCCGATCGCCTTGTAGACGTCGAAGGCGACGGCCTTGTGCTCGCACTCCTCCAGCGCGTGCCACAGGAACAGGTCGCGAACCGCGTCGTCACCGAAGAGCTCGTGGAGCGTGCCGTCGGTGAGCAGCACCTCGGCCATGGTGGCGGTGAAGTGCTCGAGCGCCGCGGTGGCCGCCAAGTTCGACGACGCCGGCGCGATCCGCGACCGCAGCTCCAGATCCTTGCGGGTGATCCACTCGTTCTCCTTGGTGGGGTACCCGAGCTCGGCCAGGCGATCGTTGAACACCCGGTGCTCGCGCCCGTGGGTGGCCTCCTGGCCGATGAAGCCGGCCACCTGCTTGCGCAGCTCCGGGTCGGTGATGCGTGAGCGATAGTGGCGCACCGAC
>JAGQSI010000514.1 GCA_020439605.1 Acidimicrobiales bacterium
CGCCGCCGAGTGGTCGGCGGTGCGCGAGCGCGTCGACGACCTGCGCACGCCCGTGCGGGCGTCGGGCACCATCGAGCGCAGCCACCTCCCCTACCTGGCGGCCATGTTGGGCACCCGGCTGGCGGTGAGCGCCGACGACGGCGGCGACCGGGTCCACGTGGAGGTCCGGGGCCACGGCACCGAGAGCCTGGCGGCCGAGCTGGCCGGCTTCGCCGAGGTGCTGGTGGTCGACGAGCCCGACGCCCTGCGAGCGCAGCTCGCCCGGGTGGGAGCGGCCCTGACGGCGGCCTACGGGGCGCCAACCGGTTCGGGGCCATCGAGCCCCTCGCGCTAGGGTGACGGCCCTTGCTGGCCGTAGCTCAGCTGGTCAGAGCGCCGCGTTGTGGTCGCGGATGTCGGGGGTTCGAATCCCCTCGGTCAGCCCAATCGCAGGGCCGGTCGCCGTCTCGGTGGCCGGCCCTGCGCCGTTCTGGTTGGACCGGCGTCAGATCCCACCGACTACAATCGCTCCGCGCCTCTAGCTCAATGGCAGAGCAATGGACTCTTAATCCACAGGTTGCGGGTTCGAATCCCGCGGGGCGTACCACCCACCGCGACCCGGCCCGAGGGCCGGGTCGT
>JAGQSI010000515.1 GCA_020439605.1 Acidimicrobiales bacterium
CGACGTGTCGTTGTAGTAGCGCACCGACCACAACTTCAACGGCGCAATCGTCAACACCTGACCAACACTCCGATCACCACAACACCCCGGGCCAGGGCACGCCCGGCGCGCCCCGCGCCTGATCATCGCACACACTGTGCAAATGTGCCAATGTTGTTGGTAGATGTGGACGGGATTAGGTGTGGCGAGCCGGTAGGTAGGTGGCGGTGCTGCTGGCAGGTAACCGGAAGCAGGGGGCGGATCGGTGGCTGACGAAGGCCACGAGGACGACGAGGACGACGAGGACGACGAGCAGCAGCTTGAGCGGTGCTGGGCGATGGTGGCTAACGCTGGTGCGCGGTTGCCGCCGCGCGGGCAGCTGGCTCTACACGAGGCGGTGGCCAGTGCCGAACTCTCTGAACATCGCCTGGGCGCACCAGCGGTGGCCGAGCCGGTCGGTCAACTCCGTGGGTTTTCAGCCGCCCTGAATTTCGGGGCTGGTGTAGCGCTGGGTGCCGGCGGGGCGGTACACGCTGGAACCGTCGCGGCGACGCGGCACACCGGGTTCGTCGGGATCGTCGTCGGCGCTTGCGGGGTGGGCGACGCTGTGCGGTGGACGCAGCGCGGCCTCGGTGATC
>JAGQSI010000516.1 GCA_020439605.1 Acidimicrobiales bacterium
GTCGGCGAACAACGTGGGCCGAACGTACCAGCCAACGTCGCGGGGCGAATCATCGCCGCCGAGAACGAGTTTCGCGCCCTCGCTGACACCCGAGCGAATGTAGTCCTGCACCCGTTGCTGCTGCCGGCGCGATACCAGCGGACCGATATCGGTGGCCGGGTCGGCCGGATCCCCGATCACCAGTTCGGACATCATCGCCGCCAGCGCATCGACGAACTGGTCGTGCCGATCTCGCCCGACCAGGATCCGGGTCTGCGCCACGCAGGCCTGACCGTTGTTCATCAGACTCGCCATCTTCAGCCCCGTGACGGTCTTACCGATATCGGCGTCATCGAGCACGATGGCGGCCGATTTGCCGCCGAGTTCCAGGCTGTAGCGCTTGAGCTCCTCACCACACAACGATGCGATGCGCCGGCCGGTGGCCGAGTTGCCGGTGAAGGCGATCTTGTCGACACCCGGGTGCCGCACCAGCGCCTCCCCGACCTCGACGCCGCCCGGTAGCACCGACACCACGCCGTCGGGCAACCCGAGATCGGTCAACATCTCGGCCACCCACAGCGAGTCCAGCGGAGTCTCCGGGGCGGGTTTGACCACCACCGTGCAGCC
>JAGQSI010000517.1 GCA_020439605.1 Acidimicrobiales bacterium
TCTTCATCCTCTGTTTCAGCTTCACTTCGGCAGCGCGCTGGCTTGAAGCGCGGGTCACGGCACAACGCACGGAGCAACTGGCATGATCGAGCTGAGCCATGTCGACAAGTTCTTTGGGTCAGTGCAGGTGCTGCATGACATTTCGGGTCGTGTGAACAAGGGCGAGGTGGTGGTCCTGTGCGGCCCTTCGGGTTCGGGCAAGAGCACCCTGATCCGCACCATCAACCGGCTTGAGGGGATTTCCGGCGGCCAGATCAAGGTCAACGGCCAGGACATTCACGACGCTTCGGTGAATGTCGATGCGCTGAGGATGCGGACGGGGTTCGTGTTTCAGCAGTTCAACCTGTTCCCGCATCTGAGCGTGATCGACAACATCACCCTGGCGCCGCGCAAACTGCGCAAGATACCTCGGGACGCGGCCGAGCACCGGGCGATGGAACTGCTCGAACGGGTCGGGCTGGGTGAAAAGGCCAGGGTCTTCCCAGGGCAGCTTTCGGGTGGCCAATCGCAACGCGTTGCCATCGCCCGTAGCCTCGCGATGGACCCCGAGGTCATGCTGTTCGACGAACCCACGAGCGCCCTCGACCCCGAGATGGTCAAC
>JAGQSI010000518.1 GCA_020439605.1 Acidimicrobiales bacterium
GGGCAGCGGGTCGACCCCGAGCGCCCGCAGGGCGTCGAGGACGGCGGCGGCGAGGTCGTCGCGGATCACGGCGTGGAGGGCCTTCGGATCGGGGGCGAGGGTTCGGCGATGCTACCGGCGGCACCCACCGGGCTCCGAGCCCGAAACGGGGAGTTGGGCGACCCCCGCCGACGCTCTAGTGTGAGCGGCCCCGCCCTCGTAGCTCAGGGGATAGAGCATCGCCCTCCGGAGGCGTGTGCGCAGGTTCGAATCCTGCCGAGGGCGCCACAGTCAACCGCACGACTCGCCGGCGGGCGGTTCGCCCGGCAGCACACCGATCGGCTTCGGAGCGGTGGTCGAGGTCGTGGCCGGCGTCGTGGTGGTCGGTGCCGCGGTGGTCGTCGTCACCGTCGGATCGTCGACGCCGAGGAACACCACCACCGAGCTGAGGCCGAGGTCGGCGGCCTCCTCGACATCGCGGACCTTCAGCTTCGCGGCGACGGCGCGGGCCTCGTCCTCGTAGCCGACCGCGTAGCGGACGACCGTGACCGGCTCCTGTTCGTGACCCAGCTCCCACCCGTTGCCGACGTAGGGAACCCGCAGTCCGTCGGCCACC
>JAGQSI010000051.1:0-4535 GCA_020439605.1 Acidimicrobiales bacterium
TGGCTCGCTCAACAACGGCCAGTTCGTGGATCTCGTCTACCGGAACGTTCTGGACCGTGACCCTGAGGCGTCAGGTCGTCAATACTGGGTAACCCGTTTGGACAATGGCTCAAAGAACCGCGGTGAAGTGATGATCAACTTCTCCGAGTCCACCGAGAATCAGGCAGCCAAAGCCAACGAAGTCGGTGTGTTCCGTATGCATCGGGTGATGATTCGCAAGTTCCCAAGCGGCTCACGCTTCAACCAACTCATGGGCCCGATCAAGGCCGGGACCGGCACACTCGAAGGTGCTGCAAAGACACTGCGCCACAGCAGCGAGTATGCAGCTCTGCACTAGTTCAACGTAGAACAAGAAACGGTCCTGGGGCCGGCCTCCTACTGGGGGCCGGCCCCAGCCGCGTCACGTCCAGAACATTTGCCAATTTCACCTGCCCACCCCATACGCTCCCATCACGATGTTCTCGCCCCGCAAACAGCCGTCCTCGGCCCACTCCCAACTCGACGACGCTCTTGTTGACCATGAGGACATTGAGGACGCCTACCTCGAAGGTGATCGAACCTTCGAGCCTGGAACCGCACGTGCAGCCTTTCGCCATCGCACCTTCCGAACCGTCTACCTCGGAGCCTTTGCCTCCAGTATCGGCACCTGGATGCAAAACGTCGTCCTCGGAGCCATGGCGTACAACCTCACTGGTTCAGGAGTGTTCGTTGGTCTGATCACCGCTGCACAGCTCGGTCCCCTGCTGCTGTTCTCAATCGTGGGCGGAATGATCGCCGATACCTATGACCGCAAACGATCTCTGATGATCCTTTGTATTCAACAGGCCATCTTCTCGATCTTGTTGGCGATAGTTGCAACCCCCGAAGATCCCTCTCGGGTGCTCCTACTTCTAGTGGTCTTCGCCATCGGCGTTGGCAACGCCCTGTATGCCCCGATATTCAGCGCCGTGGTTCCAATCCTCGTACCGCGAGAAGACCTTTCCGGAGCAATATCGCTCAACTCGGTACAGATGAACGCGTCACGAGTGATCGGTCCATTCATCGGAGCATCGATCTATGCCCGGTGGGGTCCATCCTGGGTGTTTCTCGTAAACGCGGCGAGCTTCGCGTTTGTGATTCTGGCGCTCACCCGCGTGACGTTGCCGGCACCGATCGCGTCAGGAACTCAGGGCCTGCACCGGGTCCTTGAAGGTCTAAAGGTGGCCAGGACCAACCGTGTAATCGGACAGTGCATCAGCACCATCTTCGTATTCTCCTTTCTCTGTCTGCCTTTCATCACCCAGCTTCCAACCATCGCCGATGAGAACCTGGGGATTGCCTCGAAGAGTTCACAGTACGGAGTCCTCTATGGCTTCTTTGGCCTTGGTGCTGTGATCGGAGCGCTCTCGATCGGGACCGTTTTTGCTTCTGCGTCCAAACCGAAACTGACCAGACTCGGGCTGATTGGTTTCGCAGCGATGATCTCGGCGTTCGGGGCCACCAGAACTCCAGTTGCTGCCTACGGCGTGATACTTCTACTCGGGTGCGTCTACTTCGCGGTGATCACGTCATTGTCGACAGTGCTTCAAGAAGATCTGGACGATGCGATCAGGGGCAAGGTCATGGCGCTATGGATCATGGGCTTTGGCGGCACCGTCCCGTTTGGCGGGCTAGCTGGTGGCTGGGTGATCGACCAGTTCGGAATCGTTGCTCTGATCGCAATCAGCGCGGCCACTGCGCTGGTGCTGGCGTGGCGATCTGATCTGCTCACCAAACGGCCCAGTGGTTTGCTCGCCATTCCAACCAGTTGAGCTCGCCTCAGCTAGCACTGGGTGAAGAGCAACTCAACCACCTTTTCCAAACCGGCGGATCGGCTCGCCTTCACCAGCACCACATCACCGTCGCCCACCCCAAACTCTTTCAGGCGATCGATTGCACGGCTGGGGGACTCCACGAGGTCATCCACCTCCACCCCGTACCACGGCTGGTTCAGCGACAGCAGTTCGATGCCTAGTTCTTGAGCTAGCACTGCAATGTCTCGATGCAACGGGGCCTCATCGTCACCTAGCTCAGCCATTGTCCCGAGCACAGCGAAGCGTCGGGCCGCAGGAAGCTCAGCGATCGACCGCAAGGCGGCAGCCATAGAGGTCGGGTTGGCGTTGTAGGTGTCGTTGAGAACTCTCAGGCCTGTGGATGTTGTGACTAGATCCATTCGCATCGCTGAGAGACTCGCCCCGCCCAATCCATCACACACTGCCTCGACTGGAACTCCAACCGCCAAAGCCGCTGCAGCGGCCCCAAGAGCATTGACAACTTGGTGACGACCTGCCACTGGCAACCTAACCTGACCTGCCCCCCACGGGGTCTCAAGCAAGAAGCTCGAATGAAGGTTGTCATCTAGTTCTACCGAACTGGCTCGAACGTCACCGCCAGACTGTCCGAAGGTGAGAACCTGACAGCTAGCCAGATCTGTCATTGCCAACACTCGCGGGTCATCAGCGTTGAGCACTGCTGTACCAGATTCTGGCAGCGAAGCGATCAGTTCCCCCTTACCCTTGGCCACCTCATCGATCGAGCCGAAGACCTGTGTATGGACTGCGGCAACAACCGTGACCACACCCACATTGGGCCGAGCAATGTCGCAAAGATCTGAGATATGGCCTGCTCCCCTGGCCCCCATTTCAACAACTGCGCATTGTGTGTCATCAGGAGCGTTGATGAGCGTCAGAGGAACACCGAGTTCATTGTTGAAAGAGCCAACGCTTGCTGTGGTGCGAAAAGTTGCGGCCGTAACAGCGGACAACATGTCCTTCAGAGAAGTTTTCCCGACACTTCCTGTGATGGCGATCACTCGCTCTCCCATGCGAGCGCGCGCTGCGTTTCCAAGATCTGAAAGAGCAACCTGGGTGTCTTCCACCAGAACTCCGGATCCGTCCCCACCGCCTTCGGAACTCAGATATGCCCCCGCACCGGCCCCCAGCGCAGAAGCTATGAAGTCATGGCCGTTTCGGTCGGCGATGATCGGCACAAACAGTTCCCCGGGACCGACCAGCCGTGAGTCAATCGAAGCACCATCCACCATGGCGGGTAGCCCAAAGGCCTGACCCGATGTGGCTGCGGCAATCTCGTCGGTCGTGAAACGCATGAGCCGACGGTAACGCGCACGGACTTAGGATCGTTGAATGGCATCGAGCGAACCATCCATCCGAATTGTTCTGCTATTTGGTGGACAGTCAGCAGAACACGAAATCTCGCGCATCTCCGCAGCCCATGTGCTGCGTGCCATCGACAGATCCCGCTACCAGGTGGACCCGATCGCCATCTCAACCACAGGCCAGTGGCTACGGTCCGATTCCACGGTTGAAGCCTTGGCGAGCGCAGATCGCATCGGCTCGTCCTCAGAACTGCCTGATCGCCTTGAGAGCGATGGAACCTCGGTTGACCCCTTAGAAGCACTCGCGGCCACCAGCACAAACCAGAACGTTGTTGTGCTACCCATCCTGCACGGGCCCAGAGGAGAGGACGGCACCGTCCAAGGACTTCTCGAGGTGGCCAACGTTGCCTATGTCGGCTGTGGAGTACTTGGCTCCGCACTCAACATGGACAAGGCGATGTCCAAGGTTGTCGCTAGCGCTGCCGGCCTTCCAGTGGCCAAGTGGATCACGTTGCGGGACAACGAGATCTCAGATTCGATAGCGCAACGGGTACAGAGCGAGCTCGGCTGGCCAGTCTTCGTGAAGCCAGCCAACATGGGTTCATCAGTTGGTATCAGCCGGGCCACAGATGCGGCGTCGCTTGACCAAGCCATTGCCCTAGCAACCCAGTTCGACGAATACATCGTGGTGGAAGAAGCCATTGCTGGACGAGAGCTCGAGGTAGGCGTTATCGGCTATGGAAACCCGACGGCGTCTGTGGTCGGCGAGATCGTACCCACCCATGACTTCTATGACTTCGAGGACAAATACCTAGAAGGCGCGGCCACCATGGTGATACCAGCGGCCATCCCTGACGAAGTCGCCCAACAGATGAGAGCGCTGGCTCTCGATGCCTACACAGCCCTGCGATGTGATGGACTGGCACGCGTTGACTTCTTCTACGACGCCGAGGGGCGAGGCCTCGTGTTCAATGAGATCAACACCATGCCCGGTTTCACGCCATATTCGATGTTCCCGTCGTTGTGGGCAGCCGCCGGGCTCACCTACGAGGCGTTGATCGATGAACTGATACGCCTGGCGATTGAACGCAACGAGCACCGCAGGTCACATCTACGTCAACGCTAGGCAAGTGCCTCCCGACGGGCCTCCCGACGGACCTCCCGACGTGCACTCCAATCGTGATCTGTTTGAGTTGTCTATGCGAGCACTGCAAGTAGTTCGTCGAGCACCGATCGTCGCCGCGCCCTGAGCCAACCCAGATCTGCAGGCAGCCCCAGATCTGCACGGATCTCGGCCTCTGTGGCGATGCCGACAATCTGAGCACCGAAACTCAATGCATGAGGTTGAATCTCCTGGGGCAAGAGGGCAATCACCGCCTCGCCCAGACGGTTGGATGCCGGC
>JAGQSI010000051.1:4545-9639 GCA_020439605.1 Acidimicrobiales bacterium
TGCTTCTCTGACCAACGCCAACAACTCGGGTCGGCGTTGACCAATTCGAAAGGTGGCGTTGACCACTGCTTCGATTCGACGACGTCGATCGGTCCCTGCACCCAAAGCAGCATGGGTGAGTTGTGATCCGAGTTCCTCCACGGCATGGTCCACCACACCCAGCAATAACTGTTCCTTTGAAGCGAACCAGTACAACAAAGTCTGCTTACGGACCCCTACAACCGTCGCCACCGCGTCGAGCGAGGTACCATCCACGCCACGTTCAGCGAACGCATCTAGGGCCGCCACGAGAATCCTTTCCCTCGTGTTTTGGCTCGGTCTGGAATCGCTCACGGCCCAATGCTCGCACAACTCTCTACCAAGTGGTAGACAATCAGGTGTGATCGCCGACGACCTCGCCGGAAAGCGAATAGCCATCACTGGCGCTACAGGCTTTCTCGGCACTGCCTTGGTGGAACGTTTCTTGCGTTCCGTGCCCGATTGCGAACTCGTTCTGCTCATCCGTGCAGGACGCATGCGCAATGTGACCCAGCGTGCAGCACGCGAGATTTTCAAGAACAACTGCTTTGATCGAATCCGAGATGATCTCGGAGGTAAGGCCCCGTTCGACGAGATGGTGGCCAGACGGGTTCAGGTCATTGAGGGCGACGTAGGCACCGACGGCCTGGGGCTCACCGATGAGGGCCGAAAGATTCTCGCGAGCTGCGACATCGTTGTTCACAGCGCTGCCACGGTGAGCTTTGACTCCCCCCTCGACCTCGCCGTTGAGGTCAATCTCATGGGCCCCACTCGCATCGCTCAGACCTTGCAAGACCTTGAAGTTTCGCCCCATCTTGTAGCCGTTTCCACCTGCTACGTGGCTGGCAACCGCAGAGGCGACGCTCCAGAAATTCCAGTTGATGAGAGTCCGTTCTGGATCACAGATATCGACTGGAAACGCGAGGTTGAAGGCGCCCGCCGTCTGCGAGCCGATGCTGAAGCTGCCAGCCGAACCCCGGATCAGTTGTCGGTGTTCATGGTCGAGGCTCGTGAAGAACTCGGAGGTGCAGGAACTCCCCTGCTCGCCACCAAGTCCGAGCAGCTTCGTAAGGACTGGGTGAAAGCACAACTTGTGGACGCTGGTCGGGCCCGAGCCGCTTCGCTTGGTTGGCCCGATGCCTACGCCATGACCAAAGCCCTCGGCGAGAAGGCTCTCGGAGAGAACCGGGGCAACATTGCGGTGAGCGTGGTGCGCCCTGCCATCATCGAATCAGCTTGGGCCGAGCCGGTTCCGGGCTGGATCCGTGGTTTCCGCATGGCCGAGCCGGTCATCATTTCCTACGCCCGAGGCCTACTCAAAGAGTTCCCGGGTGTTCCCGAGGGAACCGTCGATGTGATCCCTGTGGATCTAGTGGTCGGTGCCATCATTGCGGTCGCTGCGCGTGGACCGGCCAACGAGGACGGCTCGCCCGACATCACCCAGGTTGCTTCTGGATCCGCCAACCCCCTCAAGTATGAGCGACTCGTGGATCTGGTTCAGTCATGGTTCGGTGAGCATCCGCTCTATGACAACTCTGGTCAGCCAATCGCTGTGCCGGATTGGGGATACACCACCCGCAACCGGGTGCAGGGCCAACTGAATCGAGCGAAGTCTGCTCTCGAGAAGTCCGAGAAGGTCATTGGGTCGCTGCCTCTACGAGGCAAGCAGGCGGCCTGGTCCGCCAAGGTTGAAGAACAACGCGACACGGTTAGCCGCGCTCTCACCTACGTGGAGCTCTATGGCGCCTACACCGCGTGCGAGGCGATCTATGGCGTTGATCGTCTGTTGAACCTTCAGGGCTCACTTGGCGGTTCTGATGCCCAGGACTTCTGCATGGATCCACGCATCGTGGACTGGGATCACTACGTCCATCAGATCCATCTACCCTCGGTTGTCGAGCACGCACGCGTCAGAACCGATGGCAAGAAGGGTCGCGGCGAATCCCGCTCCACCCGTTTGCGCCGCCAGGTTCTGGCCCCGGAGCGTCAGCTTGCGGCTTTTGACCTTGAGAACACCTTGATCGCATCCAACGTCGTCACCAGCTATGCGTGGCTCGCCAGTCGACGCCTTGACCGAGACGACAAGTTCCGCTTGGCCTCCAAGCTCCTTGGTGAAGCTCCAAGCCTCCTGCGAATGGATCGTGAGGATCGCTCGGATTTCTTGCGCCAGTTCTATCGCCGCTACGAAGGTGCCCCGGTCGAGCAGATTCGCGAAGACTCCGCCGAGATGTTGAGCCAGCTGATCCTCACCAAATCGTTCCCTGCTGCCATTAGACGAGTCCGAGAGCACCGCGCTCTAGGGCATCGCACCGTGTTGATTACCGGAGCGCTTGATTTCGTTGTAGAGCCACTTCGGCCTCTCTTCGATGACATCGTGTCAGCGTCGTTGGCGGTGGACGACAACGGCAGGTACCTGGGACAGATGGTTGATGTTCCACCAACTGGTGAAAGCCGGGCCTCAGCCCTGTTCGACTACGCCGCCAAACATGACCTGGATCTGGCTGAAGCAGTGGCATATGCGGACTCGTCCAACGATCTCCCAATGCTCGAAGTTGTCGGTTTCCCTGTGGCGGTCAACCCAGAGACCCGACTCGCTTCCATTGCCCGTAAACGTGGCTGGCTGATCGAGCAGTGGAGCAAGGCACCCGGTTTCAAGCCAGGCCCGCTTCCGCTTGCCCCAACTCGTCGCGTAGCCAAGGCGGCGCCGCGATGAAGGCACTCAAGTTCTCTCGCAAGCCTGCCAAGTACGTGGCGGCTGGTCTCGCCGGCAAACTCGCCCCCGGCAAAGGGGCGTCAGTCGGGCCGATCAAGCTTGTCGACATGGACGAGCCAGAACTTCCCGCACAGGACTGGGTGAGGCTTCGCCCTCGCCTCGCAGGAATCTGCGGCTCAGATCTCGCAACGATCGACGGCTATTCGAGTCGGTATTTCGAGCCGATCGTCAGCTTCCCCTTCGTGCCCGGCCACGAGGTTGTGGGAGACCTCGAAGACGGTACCCGTGCGGTACTGATCCCGGTGCTGTCGTGTGTGACCCGTGGGATCTCACCGCTTTGCAGATCGTGCGAAGCAGGCCAAACAAATCGATGCGGCCGCATTGCCTATGGACACCTGGAACCTGGCCTACAAACCGGCTACTGCGCCGACACCGGAGGTGGCTGGTCGGGCGAGCTAGTAGCTCATCCGAGTCAGATCCTGCCCATCCCAGAATCATTGACCGACGAACAAGCGGTAATGATCGAACCCACTGCCTGCGCAGTTCACGGTGCACGAGCCGTGTTGAGCGGCGCAGCCGACAAGCCAGCCAACATTGCCTTGATCGGCTCAGGCACCCTCGGATTGTTGACCCTCGCAGCGCTTCGGGCACAAGGGTCTGAGGCCCACATCATCGTGACCGGCAAGTACCCGCACCAGAAAGCTCTGGCTACTTCGCTGGGCGCTGACAAAGTGGTTTCCCCAAGAGAGCTTGGCCGCGCAGTCAGAAGCCGGGTCGGCGCTTGGGTGATGGATGACTCGTCTCCTCACGAGGGCCAACTGAGCGATGGCATGGACGTGGTTGTGGACTGCGTTGGTTCCGAGGCAAGTCTCACCCAGGCGTTACAGGTAGTGGCTCCAGGTGGGCGCATCGTCGTTATCGGAATGCCCGGACACACATCGCTCGATCTCACCAGCCTCTGGCACAGAGAAACCTCCATCACCGGCTGTTACGCCTACACCCGTTCAGATTTCGAAGCCGCCATCAACCTTGTGTCGAGCGCAGATCTCGGGCGGCTCGTGAGCGCCACCTACCCCCTCTCTCGATACGAAGAAGCTATAGACCATGCTGCAAACGCGGGAACACGTGGAGCAGTGAAGATCGCATTCGACCTACGCAAGAAGGACCGTCGCTAATGCCCCGCCCCGGATTCGTACTCAACGTCGACCGTTCGACACCACCGGTGCTGTTTCACCATGGCGAGGAGTTTCGCCTGGAGAAACTGCCTGCAGATCGCAGCCGGATCATCTACCCGGCAGAACCGCTAGAGGGCCTCGATGATGTAGAGGCAGCAATCAACGATGCGCTACTGAATCCGCTCGAATGCGAACCTCTTCCGGCACTGCTCAAGCCCGGCATGAAGCTCACCATTGCCTTCGATGATGTCTCGCTTCCCCTTCCACCGATGAAGCGACCCGACATCCGCCAACGAGTCATTGAGGCCGTGTTGGACATGGCTGCCACCGCGGGTGTCGATGATGTCCATTTGATTGCAGCTCTGGCGTTGCATCGCCGTATGACCGAGGCCGAGTTGCGTGAAGCAGTAGGCGATCGTGTCTATGACGCATTCGCTCCCCAAGGAGCTCTCTACAACCATGACGCCGAAGACCCCGACAACCTTGCGTTTCTGGGGACCACCAAGCACGGCGAAGAGGTAGAGATCAACAAGCGCGCCGCCGAGAGCGACCTGTTGATCTATGTGAATATCAACATCGTTTCCATGGACGGCGGTCACAAGTCAACCGCCACCGGACTTGCGAGCTACCGCAGCATCAAGCATCACCACAATGTGCACACGATGCAGCATTCGAAGTCCTTCATGGACCGCCACAATTCCGAGCTGCATCACAGCAACTGGAGAATGGGCAAGGTCATTGCTGATGCCGGCGTGAAGGTGTTTCAGATCGAGACAACGATCAACAACGACACCTTTGGCCAAGAAGGTGCCATGTCGGTTCTGGCCAAACGGGAATGGGAATGGTCCGCCAAGGACCGCGTCTCGTTCATCGGGATGCAACAAGGCCTCAAGCGCCTCTCACCAAACACCCGTCGCAAGATCTTCCAGAACCACCGCGCCCCCTACGCCGTCACCTCGGTGACCGCCGGAGCTATCGAACCTGTCCATGAGGTAACCCTCAAGCATTGCTTCGATCAGCATCTTGTCGAGGTTGAAGGCCAGACCGACATTCTCACCATGGGACTCCCCTACATAAGTCCCTACAACGTGAACTCGATCATGAACCCGATCCTGGTCATGTGCCTCGGTCTCGGCTACTTCTTCAACATGTACCGAGGCAAGCCTCTGGTGCGTGAAGGTGGCGTAT
>JAGQSI010000519.1 GCA_020439605.1 Acidimicrobiales bacterium
TCATCGCTGGCTCCGGTGCCAGGCTCGGCGTTGCTGGTCGGCGGCGCGCATCCCGGCGCCGCGGGCGGAGCGGAAGGGGGCAGCGCGGGGTTCGAGTGTAGCGCTCGGTGTTAGGTGGACGATCACATAGTGAAGCCGGACGCCGTTGTAGTGGCTCCGAACACGTTCGAGCTCGGCTGTGAGCACGGTCGGGTCGGTGATCGCCATCAGGTGGGGGTGCTCTCGTTTGACGTGTCCCCACAGCGTCTCGATCCAGGCCTGGTCGGTCGGGGTCGACGGGCGACCGAAGTGTTGAGCGATCGAGCACAGCGCCATGAACCGGCGGGTGTCGACGGCGCGCATCTCGGTGCCGTTGTCCGAGATCGCCAACAGCAACGTGAGGTGTATCTGACTCTTCGCGACAGATGGGGCCGGGATTCAGACCACATCGGTCGGGTGCTGGCGGTTGGTTGTTGGTGAGGGTAGTCGTGGGGTTCATCGCTGGCTCCGGTGCCAGGCTCGGCGTTGCTGGTCGGCGGCGCGCATCCCGTCTTGGCGGGCGGCGCGGATGGCGTCACCGCGGCCTTCGTGTTCGTCGTCGGGTGTGACGTAGCC
>JAGQSI010000520.1 GCA_020439605.1 Acidimicrobiales bacterium
GTCGGTGATCTCAGGTAGGGGCTCAGGCGCTTCATAAGGCTGAAGACCGAGCTCCGCGATGATCCGAAGGACGTGGGTGGCCTGCTCGGTCGGATCGTCAGTGACGCCGAGCGCAGCGCGGAAGGTTCGCAGGATCCGCTCGGGATAGGGAGCCTGAAGCGTGTCGACCGCTCGGTCGATCGCGTCCTGGTCCGCATCGCGGGGTGCGTGGCTGCGCACGATCTCGGCTGCCCGAGCCAGCACCTTGGGGACCTTGGGCTCGAGGTTGGCCTTGTCGGCGTGCCAGTTCCACCGCTCGATGACGTCGTCGCGAGCGATTGCCCACGCGTCGAAGGCGAGGGTGTAGGTGTCCTCGTCGAGGACCCGAGGTGTGTCGAAGCCGTTCGCCGGCCTTGCGTGGTCGAGGCAGGCGAGGGTGTCGTCCACCACGGTGGGTTCGCCTGTGCCCATCTCGACGTAGCGGAACACGGGTCGGTCCCAGTCGCCGACCCGGATGCAGAAGACATAGCTGGTCAGATCGGCACCGTCGGCGCGCTCGACGGCCATGCCCGAGCCAGACCCCCACGGCAGGCCTTGGATCTTGGCGGCCAGGG
>JAGQSI010000521.1 GCA_020439605.1 Acidimicrobiales bacterium
CTTCGCCGGGGAGCCGGTACGCCACCGCATGGAACTTCGCTCGACCGTCCGGGTGGTAGAAGCGGCCGCCCTCGTACAGGCGTGGGGTACCCGGATGGCCGTCCTCAGGAATCGGCCAGAACAACCCATACTCGGCTTCGATCCGCTCCCACGTCGCCCCCCGGTAATCAGCGGTGCCGCCGGCGGACGCGAGTCGCAGCTCCTCGAAGATCTGTCGTGTGTCGGTGTAGGGGAAGTACTTGCCACGCCCGAGGCGATCGGCGATGTCGACGAGGATCTCCCAGTCGCGCCGGGCCTCGCCAGGTGGTTCCACTGCGGCGTTGATCTTGATGATCCGGCCCTCGCCCGAGGTGGACGTGCCTTCGTCTTCCTCGTGGAGCGAACCGGGCAGGATGACATCGGCGTGATGGCCCGACTCGGAAACGAAGAAGTCGATCACGCTGTAGAACTCGAGCCGATCGAGCGCCTCGCGAGTGAAGTTCGAATCCGGTGACGACACCAACGGGTTGAAGCAGATCGACAGCAACCCCTTGATCTCGCCGGCGTGGATCGCATCGATGATCTCGAGTGCGGGGATGCCCTTGCCGGGGAT
>JAGQSI010000522.1 GCA_020439605.1 Acidimicrobiales bacterium
TACTCGACGCCTTCAGTTTCCCGTTCAAACGTGAGGGGCAGCAGTAATGGCGACCAAGGCACTCATCGAGAAGGCCAACCGCAAGCCGAAGTTCAAGGTCCGTGGCTACACCCGCTGCAAGCGCTGCGGCCGCCCACGTGCCGTCTACCGGAAGTTTGGACTGTGTCGTATTTGTCTGAGAGAGCTGGCCCACGCGGGGGAGATCCCCGGGGTCCGCAAGGCGAGCTGGTGAGAGGAGTCTGAACGATGTCAATGACCGATCCCATCGCCGACATGCTCACCCGGATCCGCAACGCGAACATCGCGATGCACGATCAGGTGCGCATGCCATCGTCCAAGCAGAAGCTGGCCCTCGCCGAGGTGCTGCTGCGTGAGGGCTACATCGGCCCCTACGAGGTGAACCCGGCGCCCAACGGCCCCGGCGAGACCCTGACGATCACCATGAAGTACTCCCCGGAGCGCCAGCGCGTGATCTCCGGCCTGCAGCGGGTGTCCAAGCCCGGCCTTCGCATCTACCGCAAGTCCAACGAGGTGTCCCGCGTTCTGGGCGGCCTCGGGATTTCGGTGCTGTCCACCAGCCAGGGGCTGATCA
>JAGQSI010000523.1 GCA_020439605.1 Acidimicrobiales bacterium
GTGCTCACCCAGCTCCTCGGGTTCCCCTACGAGGACGCCGCCGGCGTCATCGGGTGCCCGGTCGGCACCATCCGCTCCCGCGTGTCGCGAGCCCGGACCGACCTCCTCGACGCCAGGGAAGCCACCGCCAGCGCCTGACCGGCACCGCTGGTCGAGCGGAGTCGAAACCCGCCTTTCGACTCGCTCCGCTCGCTCAAGGAACAGAGGGGCGCTGCGCTCGCTCGAGGAACAAGTCTGTTGGTTGAGCGGAGCGAAGCGGAGTCGAAACCCGCCTTTCGACTCGCTGCGCTCGCTCAAGGAGCAGAGGGGCGCTCCGCTCGCTCGAGGAACAGAGGGGCGCTCCGCTCGCTCGAGGAACAAGTCTGTTGGTTGAGCGGAGCGAAGCGGAGTCGAAACCCGTTCCGCCACTTACCCCTACGCTCCTGCCGTGCTGCGCGTGCGACGGGTGTTCGAGGACCTTCGGGCCAACCAGTTCTTCCTGCCCGCATGCGCGGTCGTCGTCGGCTACGTGCTGGCGCGGAACCTCGTCGGCGTCACGAGCGGTTCCTGGGTCGGGGAGTCCACGGTGGAGAGCGCGCGGGCCGTG
>JAGQSI010000524.1 GCA_020439605.1 Acidimicrobiales bacterium
TCGAGGTGTTGCGACGACCAGTTGATTCCGCCTTGCGATCCGCGGTCGGCGTGTGCGATCACGCCGGCGACGTGACCACCGCGAGCAGCGATCGCCATGTCGAGCGCGTCGGTGACGAGCTCGGTGCGCATGTGGTCGGCCATCGAGTAGCCGAGCAGTCGGCGCGAGCCGAGATCAAGCACGGACGCGAGGTAGAGCCAGCCCTCACCGGTCCAGACGTAGGTGATGTCTTGACCCCACGCGACATCAGGCTTGCCGGGGGCGAACCTGCGGCCGACCAGATCGGGGATCGTGAACCCGTCCGGGCCAGGGAACGTCGTACGGACCCGGCGGCGGATGCATCGTCCGGCCATCCCGTGCAGACGCATCAGGCGCCGCACCCGCTTCTCGTTCACGGCGACGCCGGCCTTGCGGAGCTCGCGATGGATCCGCGGGACCCCGTAGTTGCCGTCCGCTGCGTCGAAGATCTCCCGGATCAGCTCGACGAGCGCGTCGTCGGCGAGCTGCCGTTCGGTCGGCCCGGCAGCCTCTCGCTTCAACCCGTCATAGAACCCCGAGGTCGACACCTCGGCGATCTCGCACG
>JAGQSI010000525.1 GCA_020439605.1 Acidimicrobiales bacterium
AGGACTAACTCGCCCACCTTTGCTTATCGCCCCATACGCCACGGTGGTCATGGCGGCTCCGCCGCGGGCCACCGAAACGTGAAAGTCGATCAGTTCCGTAGTGACAGCGCCGTAAGGCATGACACCCTCGAAGGTTGCGGCCTTGATGATTCGATTCCGCAGCTTCACAGACCCGATCTGGCCGGTTTCAAACGCCAACAATGCACTTTCCCCCATGGTTCACACCGTAGTGCCCTTCCGTACGAGTGGTTTGCGCTCGAACCTGTAGTGGTCTTGGGTGAATAGGAAACCAAAATCACTACAGGTTCAGTGGGAAGTCGCCCAGTTGGGCTTCCGTTTGGCCAAAAAGGCGCCCATTCCCTCCGCCGCCTCCTCACTGGTGAACAATTCGGCCGAAAATTTCTGGGTCCACTCGAAAGCCTCGTCCACTCCCATGGATGGGACCTCCGCTAGTAGCCGCTTACTTGCCGCAATCGCATTGGGGCCACCCTGCAGCAGATCTGCCACAACAGCCTCCACCGCATCTTCTAGGTCCTCGGGTGCCACGGCCTCGTTGATCAATCCCATTCGTGCCGCGTCTGC
>JAGQSI010000526.1 GCA_020439605.1 Acidimicrobiales bacterium
ACCCGGGAGCGGATCCGTCAGATCGAGTCGAAGACCCTGGCCAAGCTCCGCCATCCCCGGAGCCGGGAGAAGCTCGAGGACTACCTGAAGGCCGACTGAGACCCGATCACCCGGTTGGGGACCGATGGTCGGTGGCGCTAGTCTCCAAGGCTGCCGTCCCCCGGGACGGTCTCCTTCCGGGGTAGCTCAGCTGGCAGAGCAGCTGACTGTTAATCAGCGGGTCGTGGGTTCGAGCCCCACCCCCGGAGCAGCACGCGTCCGACCCTCGGCTCCTCGCCGAGGGTCGTTCCGCGTCCGTTCGGACTCTCGTGGTCCCAGCGGCGGGCTGCGTTCTCAATCCTGGATCGTGCGTGCCGATAGTCCCGTGATGACCGAGGTCGACTCCCACTGGGTCCCGGAGCGGTCGGACCCGACGGGTCCCGACCGGGCCGCGCTGATCGAGGACCTACCCGACGCCGTCCTGGTGATGGACCACCAGGCGCGGCTGCTGTGGGGAAACCGGGCCGCGGAGGACCTGTTCGGCCGGTCGCTCGAGGAGTCGGTGGGACTCGACTGCATCACCCTGGTGCACCCTTCCGACC
>JAGQSI010000527.1 GCA_020439605.1 Acidimicrobiales bacterium
CGGCAACCTGGCGATGGCATGGGACCACCGGGCGTTCGATGGCGCCTATGCCGCCGGCTTCCTGGTGCGGGTGAAGGAACTGCTGGAGACCCGCGACTGGACGCAGGAGCTCTGATCCGCATGGCGGGGCCGCTGCGCGTGCGGTGGCTCGGCCGCGTGCCGTACCGCGAGGCGCTGGCGCTGCAGCAGGCCCTGTTCACTCATGGCGCGGGCGACCACCTGCTGCTGTTGGAGCACCCCCACGTCTTCACCCACGGCCCGCGGGCCGACCTGGCCACCAACCTCCGGGTGGAACCGGCGAGCGTCGGCGCCGAACTGGTGGGTGTGAAGCGGGGCGGCGACGTCACCTATCACGGCCCCGGCCAGCTGGTGGGGTACCCGATCGTCGGCGTGCCCAACAGCCTGGGCGCTGGCGACCATGTGTGTGCCATCCAGCGGCTCGTCGTGGGTGTGCTGCAGGACCTGGGTGTGGCCGACGTCGGCTGCCTGGACGACTACCCCGGAGTGTGGGTGGGCGTCAGCGGGCCGAACCCACGCAAGATCTGCGCCATCGGCGTGCGCCTGGCTCACGGGCGCAC
>JAGQSI010000528.1 GCA_020439605.1 Acidimicrobiales bacterium
GTCCGAGAACCGCACGCAGGCCCGGAGCTTGGGCCGGTCAGCCCTCGGCAGGCTTGGGCTGCTCGACGGGAGCCGCGGCCGCGGCGCCGTCGAGGCCGAGCTCGGCCCGCAACTGGGACAACCGACTCTGGGCCTCGAAGTCCTGAGTGGCCTGCTCGATCTCCAACATGCTGGAGCTGACCGAGGTCGACTCGAGTTCCGTCGTGGCCGTCGCCTTGGCGTAGCGGGCCTCGATCTTGTCCTTGATCTCCTCGAACGTCGGCACGTCGTCGCCCAGCGTCTTGTTCATCTGGGCCATGGCCTTGTTCATCTCCTCTTGCATCTTGGCCTGCTCGAGCTGGGAGAGGAGCTTGGACTTCTCGGAGATCTTGCGCTCGAGGAGCATCGAGTTCTGGCGCACCGCGGCCTTGGCCTGATCGGACGCCTGGGTGGCCTGCATGACCATCGCCTTCTGGGAGTCGACGTCCTTCTCCACGGCGATGAGGCGCGAGGCGATCGTCTCGGCGGCCGTCGAGTATTTGGTGGCCGCAGCGGCGTCACCCTTCTTGCTGGCGTCCTCGGCCATGATCTGTGCC
>JAGQSI010000052.1 GCA_020439605.1 Acidimicrobiales bacterium
CGGCGAAGTTGCACTCTCCGAGTCAGCAGCTGGAACCGAGTCGCTGACTGTCTCGATGGGTGTCTCATCGACTGTCTCGTCGGCTTTCTCGCTCACGACATCTGACTGAGGTTCAGTCGTTTCTTCGAATGCGTCCTCATCGTCAAAGCCAACCTCGGCCTCGTCGACAGCGCTCTCTGTTGGCTCGTCGAGCTCATCAAGTTCGTCGAGCTCATCGAGTTCATCGATATCAACATCTGCCATCAGGTCAAACCCGTCGCTGGCCTCGTCGTCAAGCACATCCTCCGAATCCTCGGCACTGTCTTCGGGGTCCGCGTCGCTCGCGTCATCGCCGGGAGCGTCAGCCTCGAAGTCAGCTAGCTCCTCAGATTCCGCCGATTCCTCGGCCTCAGCCAATTCTTCGGGTTCAACCAGGTCCTCGGAGTCGTCCGATTCATTGGAAAGATCTACGTCCTCAGAGTTGGCGAGGTCCTCATCGTCGACTTCGAGCGAAGAGCTTTCCGACAGAAGTGGAACATCTGGTTCGCTGTCGAGCGCTGCACGGTCCGCAGTCACGTCTCCCAGCGAGCGGGGATCGACGATCGTGTCCTGAAGCGCTCGATGCGACGCTTCGATCCTTGCTGCCACATCTGTGAGAGTGACCGCCAACGCATCTCTGCTCGAAGCAAGGTCATCGAGTTGCGCCCGCGCTGCACGACGACGATCAGCGAGATCCGCGATGACTCGCTCACGGTAAGTGCGAGCCTCTTCGACCATCTGGCGCCCTTGCTCACGGGCCTCGGCAAGGATGGCTTGCACCTCTACATCTGAGGCCTCTATGCGGCGCTCAGCCTCGTTTTGTGCGTCGTCCAAAGCCTGTTGGGCCTTGGCTCGCGTTTCCGAAGCTGCCTCATCGGCAGTCTGTTGCATGCTCGACGCGTATTTGTCTGCTCCGGCTCGTGTATCGGTGTTGTAGGTGTCCGCCTTGTCACGAACCTCCGCGGAATACTCATCGGCCCTCGAGCGGATTTCGGCGGCGGCCTCCTCGGCCTGCGCCGTACGTTCATCGAGAACAGCCTGCGCGTCGGAACGCATCTGTTGCGCCTCGACGCTCGCTTCCTCACGGACTTCGCTTGCATAGGTATTAGCCGCATCGCGAACAGATTCTGAGTATTCATCCGCACTGCTGCGGGTGGACTGTGAGTACTCATCGGCTGACGAACGCGACGAGCTGGAGTACTCATCCGCGCTAGCTCGCGTGTCCACTGCGTCCGCTGCCGCGGTTGAAGTGAGCACGGCTGCATCGTCTTGCGCACGCTGGCGCATATCTGATGCGGCCTGACGAGCACTCTCAAGTACCCGTGCCGTTTCCTCACCAAGCAGTTGGGTCAGCTTGGTGGCATCCAACTCAGCAGGATCTGCGTTACGTCTTTCAAGCTCGGCCAAGCGACGCTCAGCATCGGCCTGCAGCCGGTTGGCCTCACGAATCTGTGATGCCAACGAGACCAGGTAGGCCCGTACCTCGTCCACCTCATAACCCTTACGAACCTTCGTAAAGGACTGTGCCGCAATGGCGTCTGGATCTGGGATGTTACGGTCGTCGGAATCGCCAGGCATTACCCCGATGGTATGGCCGCTGACAGCGCGATTTGGGGAGCCTCACCCGATAGCTGTCAATTCCTATCAATTCCGGTCATTTGGCAGGCCACTGCCACCGTGTTCAACCAGCGCATCGAGCGCATCATCGAGATTCGACACCGACTCAACGTCAATTCTCCCGGCGGCCACCTCCTGCGCCGAGCTGTACTCGTCTGGAGGAACCAGCAACAAGGTGGCGCCTTCACGAATCGCTGCTCGGGTCTTGTGGGCCACTCCCCCAACCCTGCCAACAGAACCATCGAGCTCAATGGTTCCGGTAACAGCCACACGGCCATCTCCGGTGAGGCGACCCGGCGTCATCCGATCGAGAATGGCCAGCGTGAGCGCTAGGCCGGCTGAGGGTCCACCGACTCGGCCCGTATCGATCTTGATATCCACGGGAAACACGAACGTGGAGTGATCAACAACGGTGACGCCAAGAATTGCTTGGCCCGGGCTGCCGGGGCGTTCGGTCAGTTCTGCTTCAACGGTCTGTGGCTTTTCCTCACCGAGTGGGATCACCGAGAGTTCGATCGTGTCGCCGGGTTTGCGGGTCTCAAGTTGGGCAACCAGATCATCGCGGGTGCGCACCGTGTGTCCCGCGGCGCCAACCACAGTCATCCCGGGAGCCAACACCTTGGCTGCAGGAACACTCGGATCCACGTCCTCGAAGAACGCCCCGAGCGGTTCGCTCTCAACCTCATAGCCAAGTCTCTCGAGTGCAACCTTTCGGGCCTTGTCCTGTGAGTCGGTCATCAACGCCAAATTGAAGGCAAGGTTCTCGGCCTTGGACTGGGTGCCGAGGAACGGTTCGGATGGTTCAACCTGTACGTCATCGCGTAGCCAACCCCTCAGCACATAGAAACCCGGCGGCTCGACGGAGGTGGAAACAGTCAGGTAGAGCAGGCTGTCCGACGCTGGGTCCTCATCAACTTTGGGGCCACCCGCTTGGGCCTTGATTGTGACCAGAGGCTCCACCGAACGGGCCCCGCCGGGGCGCATCGTCACATACGGCGCTGGCAGCGCACAGTACAGAACCACCGCTACAACCATCAGCGCCAACACCGGTCCGCTGAACAACCACAGTCGCGATATTCGAGGTCCGGCACTCACGGCCAACAAGCCTGCCACGCCATCATGCACAACTCTGCCTCAGGGCGTAGTTTCTGGGTATGGATTCCGACGCTGCTCACCGTCGACGAATCGTGCTCATCGCTGGCCACACCGGTGACGGCGCCACAGTACGCGCTCATCAGGAAGACCCCGATCCAACAGTGCGCCAAGCCGCTATCTCATCTCTGCATCGACTGGGTGAGTTGCGCTGCAAGGACCTCACCTGCGCTCTCAGCGACCCCGTACCAGCGGTGAGGCGCCGAGCACTTGAGATAATCGCTGCGCTACACGGCGAAGGTCCAGCGGAACTCGTCTCGGTTCTAGGCCTGTTGTCAGACCCGGACGACACAGTGGTTGAAACCGCTGCGTGGGCATGTGGCGAACTCACCGCTACCCCTCCAGGCACCGTCGACGAACTGATCGCCCTCACAACCGGAGCAGATGATGCATTGGTGCGAGAGTCGGCCGTTGCGGCGCTTGGCGCCATCGGAGACCCCATAGCTCTACCGGCGATACTTGCTGCCACCGAGGACAAGGCCACCGTGAGAAGGCGCGCTGTTTTGGCCCTTGCTCCCTTCGAGGGCCCAGAGGTGAACGAGGCATTACGCCGCTGCCTCGCAGACAGGGACTGGCAGGTGCGCCAGGCGGCCGAGGATCTCTGGGACCCTCCCCACTAGCGTCGGGACCATGGCAGACCTACAGGGCTGGATAGAACGTGATGTTGCCTCGGTGTGGCATGGCTTCACCCAGATGGGCGCATACGCCAATAACCACCCCGTAATCGTGGAGCGTGCCGAGGGCCGCGAACTCATCGATGTAGAAGGCAATCGGTACCTCGACGCGATCTCATCGCTATGGGTAACCACACTCGGCCATCGGGTTGAAGAACTGGACCAAGCCATCCGAGATCAACTCGACCGAGTGGCGCACACCACCATGCTCGGCAACGGCAACCGTGTAGTCATTGAGTTGGCCGAGGCCCTGGCACCACTGGTGCCGGTGGATCGACCACGTTTCTTGTTCGCGTCCGACGGCGCAGCAGCAGTGGAACAAGCCATCAAGATCGCGTTCCAGTATTGGACCAATCAAGGAGTGCGCTCGCGCACCAGCTACCTCGCATTCTCAGGTGCTTACCACGGCGACACAATCGGTTCTCTCGCCATCGGCGACGGCGGGTTCGGCACCGACATCTTTGATCCTCTGCGTTTCCCGGTAGTGCGTACCCCATCTCTGGGAGAGCCCGGCGCTGTGCAAGCAGCGATCGAAACCATCGCAACCAATGCGTCACGCCTCGCTGCGATTGTGCTCGAGCCGCTGGTCCAAGGCGCGGCTGGCATGGCAATGCATGACCCAGAAGCGGTTCAAGCCATCGCCAAGGCAGCTCAGGACAACGATGTACTAGTCATTCATGACGAGGTAGCCACTGGATTTGGTCGCACCGGCACCTTGTTCGCCACCGATCAATGCCCAGGCGTGCAACCAGACATGATGGTGCTCGGCAAGGGCATCACCGGCGGCTACTTACCTTTGGCCGCCACGGTTGCCAGTCAAAGAGTTTGGGAGGCGTTCATTGGTGAGGACCTGAGCGAGCGCACCTTCTACCACGGCCATTCCTACAGCGGTAACGCTCTTGGAGCTGCGGTGGCACTGCGTCATCTAGAGCTTCTCGAGGAATGGAACGTTCTCGCCAACGTAACAGAGCGCGCCGAGCAGTTCCGCCAGCTTCTGTCCACCCAGGTTGGACCACTCGCCGGTGTTGCGCAGATCCGCCAAAGGGGACTCATGATCGGCATCGAGCTCTCCGCACCCGAAGATGGGCTGCGATGGGGCCGAAAGGTCTCGGCAGCATGTGTGGATCGCGGCGTGCTGATCCGACCGTTGGGCGATGTGATCGTGATCATGGCGCCACTCACCACTACCTCAGCCGAGGTTGAGACCATCGTGGGAGCAGTGGCCGAATCCGTTTCCGAGGTTTGCGGCCAGTGACTGCAAACACCAGTGACACGGCCAACAACACGGCCAACGCCGGTTCACAGAACTGGGCTGATCTGATCGATGAGCGTCTAGGTCACATTCGTGAGCAAGGTCGCTGGCGTGAGTATCGAGAACTCGACCTGTTTGGTCCGAGAGGCCATCGCGTCAGCAGATTCGGAGCTCGGCTACCTGCGCTCTCGTTCGCCTCAAATGACTATCTCGGCTTGTCCACCCATCCCGAGCTTCGAGCAGCAGCCAAAGATGCAATCGATCGTTGGGGAACCGGAACCGGAGCCTCCCGGTTGGTTACTGGGAACCGACCGGTTCATCTCCAACTCGAAGCGGCAATCGCCAACTGGAAATCGACACAGGCCGCAGTTGTTTTCCCTACCGGCTTCGCCGCCAACCTAGGTGTGCTCACTGCGCTTGGAACAGCCGATGTCACGATCGTGTCGGACTCCTTGAACCATGCCTCCATCATCGACGGTGCCCGACTGTCTAGAGCCGATGTCGAAGTAGTGTCACACGGTGATTTCGCTGCCCTCGAGCAGGCCGTTCAGCAAGCACACGGCCCGGTCCTGGTTGTCACAGACACCGTGTTCTCAATGGATGGAGATGCCCTCGATGTACAGGCAGTAGCAACCGTCTGTCGCCGTCACGGCGCAGCACTCGTACTCGATGAAGCCCACGGGGTCCTGGGGCCAAACCCGACCAACGAAGACCTTGGCGGTATTGAGGTGGTTCGGGTTGGAACATTGTCCAAAGCGCTTGGTTCGCTCGGCGGATTCGTGGCCTGCTCACAACGAGTAGCAGACCTGCTGGTCAACACTGCGCGCTCCAGCATCTTCACCACAGGTTTGAGCCCAGCAGATAGTGCGGCTGCCCTAGCAGCTGTCAACATCGTCAATTCGCCAGAAGGTGACGAACTGCGCTCCACGCTTCGCAAGCATGTAGATCGGTTGCGTCCCGGTCATCCCTCGCCGATCATCCCGATCATCCTCGGAGGCGAGGCCGAGGCAGTTCGCTCTGCGGATCGCCTTCTCGAGCAGGGACTCGTGGTGCCAGCGATTCGCCCGCCTACCGTTGCACCCGGCACCAGCCGTCTTCGAGTCACACTCAGCGCAGCGCACACCGAAGCCGAGGTAGATCGGCTCCTGGTTGCGCTCGACGCTCTCGGGATTA
The DNA here is from genome assembly GCA_020439605.1 of Acidimicrobiales bacterium. Classification (GTDB taxonomy): domain Bacteria; phylum Actinomycetota; class Acidimicrobiia; order Acidimicrobiales; family Iamiaceae; genus Aquihabitans. Next base: position 5,887 of record JAGQSI010000052.1, read on the forward strand.
GCCCATGACCACGCCACAAACCACGCCACAAACCCCACCACAGACCCCGCCTCGGCCGCAACGGCTCATCGTGGTTGTCGGCACCGCTACAGACATCGGCAAGACGTGGGTTGGCGCTCAAGTTCTTTCCCGGCTCAGATCAGATGGACTAACGGTGTCGGCACGCAAGCCAGCCCAATCCGCCGACGCAGCCGACCCCGGACCCTCAGATGCCGAAATACTCGCGTCGGCCACCGGTGAAGACCCACCGGAGGTGTGCGCGAAGCACCGCAGCTACAAGGTGGCGATGGCTCCACCGATGGCAGCAGCCGCCACCGGACTAGCGGTTCCAACATCTGAGCAACTCCTCGCAGAACTGCAATGGCCCCAGATGGACCCGCATCTCCAGATCGGCTGGTTCGAGACTGTTGGTGGGCCCCGTTCACCAATATCGATTGACGGCGATGGCGTCACCTTCGCTCACGCCTTGGCGCCTGACCTAGTGGTGTTGGTGGCTGATGCTGGGCTCGGAACCATCAACTCTGTGCTGTTGTCCTTGGCTCCGTTCAGCGATTTCAACACGACCGTGTTCCTCAACCGGTTCGACCCGAACAACGAACTTCATCACATGAACCTCGACTGGCTCCGTACGCGTGAGGGCCTCGATGTCCACGCTGACATCGAGGCCCTCTGCCACACGGTACGGGGTTAGCCGCCGCGTTTTGGTGATTTTGTTGAAGTAACCAACATTGATTGGCTGTCTGCGCTGTCAGCTATTGATCAAATCTTCTGGGGTCAGTTCTCTGGTCTTACCTTCGAAGTCGAGGATCTCTCCAACGTTGTTGAAGTGGCCAGCCGCTGCGTCGTATTGCACAAGCTGCACGCTCTCGGCGAGGAATTGATCGTCGGGAGACGTGTTGACAGTTGCACCTTCGACGAGAAGTCCAGCATCGAGATCTTTGATTTCGTACATGGCGTTCATCAATGCTGGGCGGGTCAGTTCATCGAGTCCCTCAAGAACCTTCACGAGGATTGCAGCCTGGGTGTAGCCATAGGCAACGATGCCGTTTTCAGGATCGACATCAGAAGCTCCGAACTTCTCCAGCGTCTCCCTGTACTCGATCATCTCAGGTGCTTCGGCGTAGGCCGGGTTCATTGGGTCCATGGTGTTGGTGGCAGCAAGAGCCTTGTCTGCGTTAGCACCAGCGATACCCATGAGGGTCTTGGAAATGCAGGTACCGGACACAAAGGTGATGGCATCCCACTTGGCAACCTTGGCAGCTTCCAAAGCAGCAGGGCACGCAAGCAAAGTTGAGCCATTGAAGAATGCGTCGGCGCCAGATGCTGCGAGCGCGGTGACTTGAGCCTTCACATCGTTGCTACCGGCTTCATAGGTCTTCACCTGTGTAACGGTGATGTCGGTGCCTTCAATAGCCTTCTTGAAGCCTTCCTCGTAGGCCTTACCGAAGTCATCGTTCTGCACAAGCATCGCCACCTTGGCGTTGGGCTTCTCCTGGCCGAGGTAGTCCGCGAAGGCCTTCGCTTCAACGGTGTAGGGCGCAAGGGTGGAACCGATCAACCACGGATAGTCAGGGTTACCCCAGGTGGGCGAACCGGTGGCAGCGAAGATGTTTGGCACGCAGTTGTTGCCGAGGTTCTCACGCAGTGCGATGTTGTTGGCGGTACCAACCACGTTGAACACGGCGAAAGCCTTGGAACCGTCGGCTCCGGCTAGCTCGTTGATGTTCTGGACGGACTTGGCAGCGGTGTACTCGTCGTCTTTGTCAACAACTTTGATCTTGTACTTCTTGCCTGCAACTTCGACGCCACCCTCGCTGTTGAGTTTGTCGAAGTAGGCCTTGTAGCCCTTGGAAATCTGGGCGAATGCGGCGGTCAGACCTGACTGTGGGAACGAAGACGCCAAGGTAATGGTGTCGCCATCGATGCCGTCGGTCCCGTTGTCTGGACAATCAGCGGTGTCGACAACGCCGGTTTCGCCGCTGCCACCGGGGTTCTCCGACTTGGCCTTGGATCCTTCGTCCTCACTACGGCCGCTACACGCGGTAGCGATCAAACCGAGGGAGAGCATCAGAGCCGCGGCACGTGCCTTTCGGGTTCTTTGCATTGGAATTACTCCTAGTTGGTGGACATGGTTGGAGACTTGGCCGCGCCGTTGGGACCCTGTGAGGGTTGAGCCCTCGAAGACTTCACCTTGGCGGTGAGACGCTTCAGCCCGCCCACGATGCCGTCGGGCAGGATGAAGATCACGAGGATCAAAGCGCCACCGAGCAATGCCGGCGCCATTGCCTCTGTGCCAGAGGTGCGGCGACGAATGAACGTGAGCAGTATTGCGCCTAGTAGGGGGCCAGAGATCGTGGCTGTGCCGCCTACAACTACCGCGATGAGGAACTCGATTGACTTCTGGAAGTAGAGAAGCACGTTGGAGGCATCTGCTCCCCCGTCAACCATTACGGACAAGGACCCCGCCACACCGGCGTAGGCCGCGGAGAGAGCGAAGGTGGTTACCTTCACTCCAGCGATGTTGATACCCACCGTGGAAGCCGCGATCTCTTGGTCTCGCACTGCGATCATGGACCGTCCGGCTCGGCTGTGCACCAGACTCCACGCCGCTGCGAACAAGGCGACTGCGAGGACGAGACACACGAAGTAGGCGTACTGGTCACGGTCGAGGCCGGTGATCAAGGAATCGAAGTCCGAGCGTTTGGGTTGCAGGAACGGGATACCGCCAGGGCCTTTGATGAATCGTTTGGTGACCACGGGGAACAGCACTGAGAGGCCCAAGGTGATGAGCGCCAGATATGAACCCTTGACCCGAAGGGCCGGGAAACCCACCAGCACACCAAGGACCGCAGCAAGTACCGCCGCAATCACGATGGTCATCTCAAAGGCCATGCCCTGATCTGTCATCAACTTGGCTGTGGTGAACGCTCCGAGACCAAAGAACGCGCCATGGCCGATCGACACCTGACCGTTGAACCCTGTGAGCAGGTTCAATCCCATCGCCGCAATCGCCAGATAGAGGACCTGCGAGAAGATCTGGTTGTTCTCGGCGTTGTTGGTGAAGGGCAACATGAGCGCAACCACCGCGAGCACAATGCCCACAACGATGCGCAACCACGGGACCGAACGCTTCTCCACAACGGTTGCACTCGCTTCTGTGGCCATCACACCCGCTCCACGATCTTGCGTCCGAACAAGCCGTTGGGTCTGACGAGAAGCACACCCAATATCAGTGCGAACGGAACCACCAGTTCTATGCCCTCCAAGAAGTGCACGTACTGAATCGTCATGGCATTTACGACGCCCACAATGAGTCCACCAACTACGGCGCCCAGCATCGAATCGAAGCCTCCGAGCGCTGCTGCGGCAAAGGAATAGACCAGAACCTGTTGCATCAGCGAAACATCGAAGGCACCGTTGGCCGCAGTACTCGCGGTGGCGCTACCGGCAATGGCGCCGAGAGCAGCGGCGAGACCCCAACCAATCATCAACATCTGCCCGGGTTTGATACCCACCAACGCCGCCGAATCCTCGTTCGAGGCAACTCCACGCAATGCGAGACCAAGCTTGGTCTTCTGCAACAGGAGCCACAGCAACAGACATTGCACTGCAAGCAGTACAGCGAGACCAACCGTGCGGGCATCCACGCCCATGATTTCACCGGTGGGGAACATCGCTGGCATCGCCAATGCCTCTCGACCTGGCTTGATAAATATGAG
>JAGQSI010000529.1 GCA_020439605.1 Acidimicrobiales bacterium
CGGTGCACCGCCAGCTCCGACTCGAGCTCGCGGATCTTCTTGCGGGCAGCGGCCAGTTCGGCACGCTCGCCGGTGCTCAGCCCCGGCTCCACGCCCCGGTCAACACGGTCCTGGCGACGCCAGTTGTAGACCGTCTGATCCGAGATCCCGAGATCCCTGGCGATGTCCGCTATCGGCCGTCCAGCGTCGACCAGATCAAGTACCCGACGCCGGAACTCGGCCGGGTATCCCTTCCTTCCCATGGTGTCCTCCTAGAGGACAACACCCCAAGAATCCAAGAATCCCGACTCCGCCGAACCCGGGGCAGACCAGTGGGGTTCTCGGAGTCCAGCGAGTACAAGCGCAAGCAGGCAGAGAACACCGATGTGGCGATCGCGTACATCTTCTTGATGGGTCGGGCGCCGACGGGTGAGGAGGTCGCCGACTGGGTGGGTCGTGAGAAGGGCGGGACGTCGAACGCGGCGCTGCTGTTGGAGTTGCTCGAGAGCGCGAAGTACGCGGCGCACATCACCGGTGCGGCGGCGGTGGCGGTCTCCGCCGGTGGCTTCCACTCGTGTGCGTTGTTGTCGGGTGG
>JAGQSI010000530.1 GCA_020439605.1 Acidimicrobiales bacterium
GGCTCCATCCTCAAGACGGCGACGGTGATGTTCGGCGAGGCACTCGACCCCGACGTCCTCGATGCGGCGATCCTCGCCGCGGCCGACTGCGACGTGCTCCTGGCCGTCGGTACCACGCTCACCGTCCACCCGGCGGCCGGGTTGTGCGACGTGGCCGTGCGGGCCGGTGCCGAGCTCGTCGTGGTCAACGGCGGCGAGACCGCCTACGACGACCTCGCCCAGCGCGTCGTCCGCGGCTCGATCAGCGACACCCTCCCGACCGTCATCGACGAGCTCGTCCCCCCGAGCTGAGCGCCCTTCGGGCGCCTTTCGACTCGCTGCGCTCGCTCAAGGAACAGGGAGGACTCGCTGCGCTCGCTCAAGGAACAGATGGGGCCTTTCGAAAACACCCCTCGTGATCGTTGAGCGGAGCGGAGCTTGCGGAGCGGAGTCGAAACGCTGCCGGGCCGTTGCGCGCCCGCGGGCGCGGCCGAGTTCGTGATCGATAGCCGCTGACCTGGGCCGATCCGGGATCGTCAGACCCCCTCGGTAGGTTGCACGAGCACGTGTTCTTGTGTTTCGTTCGTGCAGCC
>JAGQSI010000531.1 GCA_020439605.1 Acidimicrobiales bacterium
GTGCGTGGTGGAGTGGCGGATCGTGTAGAGCCCGCGCTCGGAGCTCGCCGTGACGATCTCCACGACGTCGCCGTCGGCCAGCTCCCAGTTGAGGTCGCGCTCGGTGCCGTTGACGTTGCCGATCACCGCCGCCTTGGCGAGGCCTCGGCCGATCGAGGCCGCCAGACCGCCCACGGTGGTGCCGCCCGGGACCTCGCGAGAGGAACCGTCGGGCAGCGTGATCGTGATGTCGGCCATGGTTCGAGCGTAGGCGGTGCCCTCGACCGCCCCGAAGGCCGAAAGCTCAGGTCGGGGAGCGTCGCGGCGGGCGCTTCAGCGCATCGGCCGACGAGCGCGGGGCGGTGGCCTCCACGAAGGAGCCTTCGCCCGGCAGCAGCGGTGCACCCTGGGCTTCAGCCGAGGACGAGCCGTTGGCCGACGCCGTGGATCCGTTCGCCGAGCCCGGCGCCGGGGCGCCGCCGATGACCTCGGTGGCGGTGGCCTCGTGGGTGCCGGTGGTGGCCCGAGCCGACTTCTTCTTGTTCGCGTACTCGTCGACGTACTCCTGACCCGACATCTCGCGGATCTCGTA
>JAGQSI010000532.1 GCA_020439605.1 Acidimicrobiales bacterium
ATGGCCGTGCACGACGAGGTCCGACCGCTCGCGGAGTTCGACGAGGCGCTGACGATCGTCACCCTCGACCGCCCCGAGCGACGCAACGCCGTGGACCACGCCCACCTCGAGGAGCTCACGGCCGTGCTGGAGGCGGCGATCGACCGTCCGACCCGGGTGCTCGTGCTCACCGGCGCGTCGGGCCACTTCTGCGCCGGCGCCGATCTGACCGGGGTCGAGGACGCATCGTTCGCCGACCTGCTCCAAGGGGTGCTCGACCGTCTCCGCAGCGTCTCGTTCCCGACCATCGCCGCCATCGAGGGTGCGGCCCTCGGTGCCGGCACCCAGCTGGCGGTGGCCTGCGACCTCCGGGTGGCGACCGACGACGCGAGCTTCGGCATCCCGGCGGCCAAGCTCGGGCTGATGGTCAACCACTGGACGGTGCAGCGGACCGCCTCGATGCTCGGCCCGAGCACGGCGCGCGCGGTGCTCCTCGCCGCCGAGGTGATCAGCGGTGCCGAGGCCCGCCGCCTCGGCATGGTGAACCGCACCGGCTCGCTCCCCGAGGCCGTGGCGTGGGCCGAGCAGAT
>JAGQSI010000533.1 GCA_020439605.1 Acidimicrobiales bacterium
TCGAATCCGACTGCGACGCCTTGGTCTCCGTGGTGTTGAGCACCAGTTGCACGTCGCCATTCTTGATGGCGTCGACAACATGGGGGCGGCCTTCGAGGACTTTGTTGATCTTGATTGAGGGAACGCCCTTTTCCTCGAAATAGCGCTGGGTGCCTCCGGTCGCCACGACCTTGAAACCGAGCTCGACAAGCTGGCGGATGGCCGGGAGGATCTTGGGCTTGTCGGCATCTTTCACCGAGACAAAGACCGTTCCCGCCGGCGGCATGCGCATCCCGGCGCCCAACTGGCTCTTCGCGAAGGCCATGTCATAGGACTTGTCGATCCCCATGACTTCGCCGGTGGAACGCATCTCCGGTCCCAGCAGTACATCGACGCCGGGGAAACGGTTGAACGGAAACACCGCTTCCTTGACCGCGACATGTCCGAGTTTCCTGGACTTGAGCTTGAAGTTTGAAAGGCTTTCACCGGCCATGACGCGCGAGGCGATCTTGGCCACCGGCGCGCCGATCACCTTGGCTACAAACGGCACCGTGCGCGATGCGCGCGGGTTCACTTCGAGCAGATAG
>JAGQSI010000534.1 GCA_020439605.1 Acidimicrobiales bacterium
TGCGTAGGCGATCTTCTCTTCCAACGATTTCAGCTGATTCTGCAAATCCATGAAATTCGTATTGGCCTGCAGCTGCGGATAGTTTTCGGATACGGCCTGCAGATTGACAAGTGCGCGGCTCAGCTGGTTTTCCGCAGCGATGCGCTGCGCCACGTCACCGCTTTGCGCGGCCTGCACCACGCCGGCACGGGCCTGCGTGACCTGCGTGAACACTTGGGATTCGTGGGCCGCATAACCTTTGACCGTTTCCACCAGGTTCGGAATAAGATCGGTACGCTGCTTGAGCTGCACGTCGATCTGCGCCCAACCGTTCTTCACACGATTACGTAGCGTGACCAGCCCGTTGTAGGCGCTGACGGCCCAAAGCACAATAAGTACAACGATGACGGCAATGATAATGCCAACGACCATGACGACTCCTTCGTTAATGGCTCTTCACACCATTCTTGCATGCGCCCAGGTACGTCATGACAAAACTCATGCCCCCGTGTCTCATTTTCATGCAATCTGCATGGAAACGCAAAAGTGCCCCGTACCTTCCGGTACAGGGCACTTCAGTCAG
>JAGQSI010000535.1 GCA_020439605.1 Acidimicrobiales bacterium
CCCCGCCTCCGACGACCCCGAGTGGGCCGTCGCCTGATGCGACTGGCGGTACGGAGGGTCACATCGAGACGCCCGGAGTGCCTCGCTCGCGGCTCCGTCGTGGCAGCTCGATGGCCTCCCCGAGCGGGGTGATCGCTCGGTTGGCGGCGCAGTAGCTGACGGCGTAGTCGGGATGGCCTAGCCGAACGGGTCCGATCGCTCGCTGCGGACGCGAACCTGACCGACCTTGAGGGAGCTCACCACACAGCGGTGATGACAAACCAATGACAACGGCCCGATCCGGACCACTCGACCGCCGCCGAAAACTGCGCTGACCATGGCGTTCGCCCTGGTCAGGTGGTGTCGGAGGGGGGACCCGTACCTTGACCCCACCTACAGCGGCGGAGGGCCTCTTCGTCGCGGCGTGAGTATCGCCCGACAGAGGTCTCGGCCCGAGGAGGCACACGCAGGAGTATTGGGACCGGCTTCGGAGCATGGTTGCCGAGTCCCGACGCGGAGCTGTAGCGGCGGCAGGTAGGTAGATCGGTTGAGATGGAGACTCTGCGCCACCATGATTGCT
>JAGQSI010000536.1 GCA_020439605.1 Acidimicrobiales bacterium
GATGCCGGCGGCCTACATGTTCAAGGACCTTCCCAGCTACGACGAGATCGACGATCCCCTCGAGCTGACCCTGGCCGAGATGGACCGGTTCGGCATCTCGCGCTTTTTGACCAACGTGACCGAACGCGACATCGGCAAACGGGCCCTGCGGGAACATCCCGACCGGTTCTGGGGCCTCATCAACGCCGACCCGAACCAGGGGATGGAAGCACTGCGGACCATCGACCGGGCGGTGGAGGAGTGGGGCTCCCAGCTCAAGTCGGTTCACGTGTGGGGGACCGCGCTCCAGCCCTCGGTCGCCATCGACGACAAGAAGATGTATCCGATCTACGCCAAGTGCATCGAGGCCAACCTGCCGATCGTGCTCTACGTGGGGGTCCCGGGGCCGCGCATCCCGATGGCACCCCAGCTCCCGATCCTGCTCGACGAGGTGTGCTGCTTCTTCCCGGAGCTGAAGATCGTCACCCGTCACGGCGGGGAGCCTTGGACCGAGCTGATGGTCAAGCTCCTGTTGAAGTACCCGAACCTCTACTACTCGACTTCGGCC
>JAGQSI010000537.1 GCA_020439605.1 Acidimicrobiales bacterium
TCCAGGGGCGCTATCTCTTTGGTGGGTTGGTTGGAGTCTTTGTTCTTGTGGCTATTGCCGCGTCGAAACATCTCGGGCGATGGGCAGGACCAGCCATCTGTGGCTTTGCCATAGCAATCCAGTTCGACGCTCTTAGACGTTGTTTACAGGCCTGGTGGGGGGCACCCGACATTGGTCCACGAGGACAGATGAGGGCGATGGTTGCGTGGAGCGGTTGGCCCGGCGAGTTCGTGTGGCTGCTCATCCTCGCAGCGGTGGTGGCTGTTGGTTGGCTCGCTGTTGAGGTGGCACGACAGGTACGCCCATTAGGGTCTGAGACGCAATGAATGGACCTAAACGCAAGCGGCTCGTCCTAGAAACCGCAGCCGTCGCCACTGGAGCGTGGCTGTGGGGAGCGATCCTACTTCGTGTCTGGGACATGCCGATGAGGTTGCCGTTCGACACCCGTTCGGACGCCACGCTCATCTCCATGATGGTCAAGAACATCGAGGAACGTGGCTGGTATCTCAACCAACCTCGTCTCGGGGCCCCGTTCGGCCAACAGTT
>JAGQSI010000538.1 GCA_020439605.1 Acidimicrobiales bacterium
CGCCGGAAGATCGTCGGGATGGATGAGCTCGGGGGTGCTCAACTCGGTGAACTCGTCGGGGGTGTAGCCCAGCACCGACGTGACCGAGGGGCTCACGAACGCGATGGTGCGGTCCTCGCGGTGGATGAACACGACCTCGTCGATGAGGTACCCCAGCGCCGCGTACCAGAGCGTCGACCCGTCGGGCCCGGTGGCATCGGCCCGGGTCTCGGGGGTTCCCCCGCTGTCCGCCACATCCACGCCCGGATGCTACCGACCGGCGCGATCTCGTTCGGCGGCCCGCCGCCTGCCGACGGGCAGATCACAGAGTGGGCCATGAGGGAATCGAACCCCCGACCTCCTGCGCGTCATGGAGCCGCTTTGGCCGATTTCGCCACTCTTCGTGGTGATTGGAGCCGCTCTTGGGACTTGAAACCCGGTTCTGACCTGTTTGTTAGTGGGTCGGGGCGTCTGTTCACCCCGTGGAGCCCCGTACACCCTCGGTGAGCGTTCGCGCCCCATAGACAAGGAATAGACAAGGCAAGTCGGTGCTCGGCCAGCGCCGG
>JAGQSI010000053.1 GCA_020439605.1 Acidimicrobiales bacterium
CTGGTTGATGAAGATACAGATGGTCTGGGTCTTGTTGAGATTGGCGGTGAGCTTGCGAAGAGCCTGCGACATGAGGCGGGCTTGGAGACCGACATGGGTGTCTCCCATCTCGCCTTCTATCTCGGCTCGAGGGGTCAACGCTGCTACAGAGTCGATTACGACAACATCTAGAGCACCAGAACGAACAAGCATGTCCGCAATCTCAAGCGCCTGCTCGCCCGTGTCTGGCTGGGAGATGAGCAACTCATCGATATCTACGCCAATGGCCTTGGCGTAGACGGGATCCATGGCATGTTCTGCATCCACATAAGCGCAGATGCCGCCATTGCGTTGGGCCTCGGCCACGACATGCATAGCAAGGGTGGACTTACCCGATGACTCCGGTCCGTAGATCTCAACGACACGACCGCGGGGCAACCCGCCAACTCCTAGGGCGAGATCTAGGGCCAGGGCCCCGGTGGGGACGGTATCGACCGCCATTGACCCCTTCTCCCCCATCTTCATGACCGAGCCCTTACCGAACTGCTTTTCGATTCCGGCTAGAGCCATCTCAAGTGCTTTGTCACGCTCCACTGCGTTCTTCCTTTCTAATAACCACGTTGTTGGTGGCTGCGGTGAACGCAGCGATCCGATACAGAGCACCCTACGGAGGGGGTGTGACAACTAAGCTCTGATGACCGTTGTTGATCACCTCGACCTGGTTGCATTCCGAGGCTGGTGGCCCAATTCCTCAGGCCGTTGCTCGGAACAACATACATGGTATTTCGAACACGTGTTCGTGGCAAGCATTTTGCCAAAGAAATTTTGGAACGTGTCAGATAAAGGCGTTGACCAGGAAGCCAGCACCGAGAACTGCCAGCACCGCGCCATAGCCCCGCTCGAGTCTTGATGGGTCGGTACGCAGCGCAACCTGCGAGCCGAGCCGTGAGAGAGGTACGGAGCCGATACCGAATGCGGCTACTACTGCTAGATCGAGATGCCCCAGTGCGAGATGGACCACACTTCCCGGAATCGCCATTACCGCCGCTACAGCAAGCGAGGTGCCAAGAGCGGGCTTGATGGGCAGACCGAGTACAGCGATGAACAGTGGAGCCAACAAGAATCCGCCGCTGTTGGCGAGCAGCCCTGCTGAGAGTCCCGTGATGGCAGCGATGGCGATCGTGCGTTGCACGCTCACCTCGACATCTTCGCCACTTGCGCCATGACCAGGCGACAACAACATGCGAACGCCCAGAACCAAGATGATCGCGTCGGTTGCTAGTAGCAACGAGTGAGCGTCCACCCATGCTGACCCAAACGCGCCCAGGACGGTGGCAGGAACACCGATGGCAAGAGACCATTTCAACACATCTGTGTCGATGAGACCCTTGCGACGGTACCCATGGGCCGCAACCAAGGTTCCCGGAACAGTGGCTGGCAGTGGAGCTGCAAGTGCCACTACCGGCGGCACCCCAATCGCAGCCAGGATTGGGGTAGCGAGAGCGGATCCACCCTTACCCAGCAAGCCACCGAGAAACCCGATACCGGCACCGATGACTGCAATCAACAGGAGATTGGAACCCACATGTCCAATATGGCGCAACTCATGTCAATAGTCTAAGACGTACTTTGGATGCTTACGATAAGCTCTAGTTATGGACCTCCGCCAGGCTGAGTATGTCGTTGCGGTGGTGGACAACGGCACCTTCACCGCGGCAAGCACTGCATGCCATGTGAGCCAGCCCGCTCTTTCGCAGGCAATCTCTGCCTTGGAACGCGAACTGGGCGCTCCCCTGTTCCACCGCATAGGTAGACAGGTCACCCTCACCCCAGCGGGTACAGCCTTCGTCGAACCGGCCAGACGAATGTTGCGTGATGCTGAGATTGCCAGACAAGTAGTTGTTGAGGCTGCGAACCTGCAGACCGGTCGACTCGATCTGGTAGCTCTTCCAACGTTGGTTGCAGAGCCTCTGGTCGCACTCGTGGGCGAGTTCGTGAAATCTCATTGCTCGATCTTCGTGCGCATCAACGAGCCCGAAGGGTCCGATGAAGTGGCCGAACAGGTCAGAAGCGGGCAATCAGAACTTGGTCTGGGCGATCACGCGCCCAACGACCCGCTGCTTGAGAGCGACATCATCGGCCGCCAAGCCCTGCATGCGATTTTGCCTCCGGGCACCTCGATACCTTCCAGCGGAAGAATCAGAGTTGCGAGACTCGCAGGCTTCCCCCTGATCACCACTCCCAAAGGCACCTCCACCAGACGGCTGCTTGGCGATGCTCTACGAGAAGCAGACCCCGAAGAAGACCCGAGCATTGGGGTGGTCACCGAACACCGCGAGGCCATAGTGCCGCTTGTCATGGCCGGAGCCGGTGCCGCTGTATTGCCCGAACCCCTTGCCAAAGCTGCAGCAAAACTCGGGGCGGTGGTTGCACCGGTATCGCCAGCCATAGAGCGAGACGTGGTTCTGGTCAGACGTAAGGGGCCCCTCACCCCAGCGGCGCGGGTGTTTCGAGACCTTGCTTTGAGCTACCAACAAGATCACTGAAGACAACAGACCCAACTGCCACACAGGATCCGGCCGATCTAGGCCTACCCCAAACAGAACTCTCGCTCAGAGCCCTACGGATTTGGGTATCGCAGAGGGCAACTATGCGCCCTCGGCTATCGCCTTCAACCGTTCGAGAGTCTTGGCCATGCCTTCAATCATCTCGACATCGTGGCTCTCGGAGCCACCGAGGAACAGATTGGTCACCAACTTGGCGGCGCCGGGCTTTGGCTTGAATGGTGCACGACTCTCGGTTACCAAAGTGCCGTCCTCGGAAGCCTCGAACTGATACGACCACTTGGTTCCGTTAGCGGTGGTGTGAAAGGCAAACTCCTTACCCCTCTCAGCGGCCACAACCTTGTTCAATGTGGCCCAACGAGCCCAACCACGCTTGTTGAAACCAACGAAGGTTGCACCAGCCTTGGGGCCCGAGGCATTGCCCAGCCAGCGTCCGCCGGTGCATTCCGGGCTCAAGCGCCCCATCTTGGTGATGTCGGAAACTATGTCGTAGAGCTCATCGGGTGACGCTGAGATCTGGAGCGAAACGGAGTCACCTTGGGCATTGTCATCGGCCATGGATGCACCGTAGCGCCTAGAGGGTCATTCCATATGAAGCAGCCGCAAGCGCAGAGCATTCATTGCGGTGATCACCGTGAATTGACGAATCTGTTGGCGATCACCGAAAAGTCCTATCTGTGTTGAGCTGACTCCTCCCCGCTCTCCCAGGTCGAGCCCTACAAATACTGTCCCCACCGGTTGCGCTTCTTGTTCGCTGGGGCCGGCAACGCCCGTCACAGCGAGACCGATATCTGCGCCGAGCACTTTGCGTGCACCACTAGCCATGGCCTCAGCCGCAGCAGCCGAAACCACTGGACCTTCAGGCACGCCAAGCACAGAAAATTTCACGTCGCTGGCGTAGGAAACAATCGAACCCCGAAACACCTCGGATGCACCAACAACATCGGCCATGCGCGCACCCATGAGGCCACCGGTGAGAGACTCAGCCAACCCCAGGGTCAGACCGCGGTCTTTGAGCAAACCAATGACAGATGCCTCGATGGTCTCGTCGTCCACTCCGAACACCACATCGCCGAGGATCGATCGGATCTCTGCTTCTTCGAGTTCGAGGATTTCGAGCGCGCTCGCACGATCCGGCGCCTTGACAGTAAGTCGAACCTTGATGCCTTCGATGCCACTGGCGTTATAGGCCAAAGTTGCTCCCCCACCGCTGTCGAGCGCAGACACTCGCCCGGCGAGGCTCTCAGCAAGAGCGCTCTCCGATTCACCCCAGGTACGAAGGGTTCGACTCACAATCGTTGAGGCTTCTCCGCCTCGACGTTGCAGGTCAGGAATCACCGCGCCAGCAACTATGAGCTGCATTTCGCGAGGCACTCCCGGAACCGCGTAGATGACCTTGTCGACCCCGTCTCGTCGCACAGGGCAGATCAGTCCCGGTGCAGTACCGGGTTGAGGATCGCTGATAGCCGTTGCACCTACCGGCACCTCGGCCTGGAGAAGGTTGTTCATCGGCATGCGCCGACCTCTGGACGTGAACATGTACTCGATGCGTTGGGCAACGTCATCGTCGAGTTCGAGATCCACTCCCATGACCTGTGCGATGGCGACGCGTGTTATGTCATCTTGAGTTGGCCCTAGACCCCCACAGCAGATCACTGCGTCCGAGCGTGATAGTGCGAGCTCCAACGTGTCGACCATCCGCTCGAGATTGTCGCCAACCTTGGTCTGAAATACGGAATCGATTCCGCCGATAGCGAGCTGTTCGCCGATCCACGACGAGTTGGTGTCAACGATCTGACCCAACAACAACTCGGTTCCGATGGCGACTACTTCACAGCGCATGACCCCACGCTAGGGCCATTGGTGGAGATGCTCGTTGAAAGCGTCCCGGGGTTCAGGCCTGTGCAGAGCGGTGACCCATGGTGGTGATGGCTGAACGACCATCTATCAGATACTGCGCACCTGATACCCATGTGAACGCGACCGCTATCCACAAGGTGAGCGTGGCAAGCATGTGATAGTCGCCAGTCAGCGGCAGCAACGCAAAGCCAACCGCCATCTCCTGAACCACCGTCTTGACCTTGGCCGAAAAGCGCGCAGGTACCGCCAAGCCTTGCCTGCCAAGTTGTGTCCGATATATCGAAATGGCGACTTCACGTACAGCGATGAGCACTACAGGCACAATCCAAAAGCGCTCCGCTGCAACCAACGCGAAGAGCGCCCCGAGTACAAGGACCTTGTCTGCCAACGGGTCCAGGAAAGCTCCTGAACGAGTGGTTCCGTGGCGGCGGGCCAGATATCCGTCGATGCCGTCGGAGAAGGCCAACGCCGTCCAAAATCCAACGGCCGCCCATGAGGTGGGTTCCCTCACAATCATCACGAGTAGGGCCGGTGAGAGGACCAACCTCAACATGGTCAACACGTTGGCTGGAGTTAGCAGCGCACCTGGACCGTAGCGATCATCCAACGGTACCGGTCCCTTGGGGTTCTGATCCCCAATTCCGAGATCGTTTGGTCCCATCACTGTGCCTCTAGGTCCGGACCGAGCGCCCCAGTGACCGTCAAGGTGTGGAAAGTTCCAGCTTCGAGATGTTCCGGAACAGTAACTATCCCGTCTATTTCGGGTGCTTCGCGGTGAGTTCTGGCTACGGCTGGGGCGTCCACAAGTACTTGGACCTCGCGTCCGAGCAATTCGTCACGTTTTTTCGCGGTTATTTCATCTTGGAGCTCTCGCAGCTCTGCGAGACGCTCGGAGACCAGCTCAGAATCCACCTGTTGGTCCAGGTCCGCGGCATAGGTTCCGGTCTCGGGCGAGAAAGAAAAGAAGCCACACCAGTCAACCTGGGCCTCCTGCACGAAGCGCAGCAACTCGTCGTGGTCCTCTTCGGTCTCACCGGGATAACCAACGATGAAGTTCGAACGAAACGCTGCGTCTGGTTCTCTTGCCCGAATGTCTTCTATCCGTCTCAGGAACTTGTCGCCGTTGCCCCACCGGCGCATTCTGCGCACCAGCGGCGCCGACACATGCTGCAACGACAGATCAAAGTAGGGGACGCCGGTTTCACAGATCGCGTCTATGAGGCCGTCTGTCAGATCCGATGGGTAGAGATAGAGCAGCCTTGTGCGTTCAACTCGCTGCGATACCGCTCGCACCAGTGGAACAATCGAGCGTTCTCCCACCCCTTGGTCTCTGCCGTAAGCGGCGAGGTCCTGCGCCACTAGCACGATCTCGCGGGCATCGAGGTCGTCCACCTCTTTCAACACATCATCTAGAGAACGTGAGCGCTGGGGGCCGCGAAAGCTTGGAATCGCGCAGAAACCACACGCCCGATCACACCCCTCTGCCACCTTCACATAGGCCCACGGCCGTGAGGAACGAGGACGAGGAAGGTTGAGCAGGTCGAACTCTGGAACAGGGGGCTTGGCCGTGATCGAAACCGCAGTGACCGTGGCAGCGCTAGCTGCACCAACCCGATGGTGGCTATGGCCGTCGAGCGCTTCTCCAAAACCCGCCACGAGATCCACTTCAGGAATGGCATCTGCGATCTCCTGGCCATAACGCTCCGCCATACAACCAGTGACCACGAGCCTTGATGTGTCCGCCTTGTGCTCGACCAGCGCAAGGATCGCGTCGATGGATTCTTGGCGCGCTTCGTCTATGAACGCACAGGTGTTGACCACCAACAGATCCGCACCGTCCGGGTTGTCTGTGGCGCTGAAGCCGTCAGAACCCAGCTTTCCGATGAGCTTCTCCGAATCGACTTCATTCTTCGGACATCCCAAGGTCTGAATGAAATATGTCTGTTGCTGGGGGACGGACGCTCGAGCCATGACACCACAACCGTACTTGCAAGCGTGCTTGCACCCATGCTCAAACAGTGGCCCAGTTCCCTAATGGGAGCATCCATATCTGACTCACCTAGTTTTGGTTACGTCATGGAACTAAGGATCGACCCGCTCACGGGCATCGAAGTACAAGTAACCGGCAGTCGACAGTCCCGCCCCAATCGACCAACGGGCGAATGTCCCTTCTGTGTGGGCGGCACCGAAGCACCCGAGCCCTATGAGGTTCTGGCGTTCAAGAACCGCTGGCCGTCCTATCCGGACGATCGCTGCGAGGTGGTCTTGTTCTCACCTGACCACAACGAGCAGCTAGCGACCATGCCGGTATCGGGTGTACGCAAAGTGATCGACCTTTGGGCGCGACGAACAGAAGAACTCGGAAAACGCGATGACATCTCCTACGTTCTTGCCTTCGAGAACAACGGTGCAGAAGTAGGCGCCACGATCCCTCACCCCCATGGGCAGATCTACTCATATCCAGATGTTCCCCCGGTTCCGTCCAACATCTTCAAACGCTTGTCCGAAGGCTACGAGTTGCTCGAAGATGACCGGCCGGAGCTGACCGTCATCGAGGATCAAGGATGGCGAAGCTGGGTTCCCTCAGCGCCCATCTACCCATTCGGCATGCGTATCGCCCCGCTAGAACGCCGGGCGGACATCGTCTCGTTGAGCGGACCTGAACGAGACGGCTTTGCCCTGGTGCTCAAGAACAGCCTGGCAAAACTCGCAGCAGTTCTGGGCGAGCCGATGCCGTACATCTTTTGGATTCATCAAAGGCCAACCGATGGCAACGAATGGCCTCAAGCATGGATGCACGTCGAGATCATGGGCCCACACCGCTCCCCCGGCGTGATGCGATACGTGGCCGGCGCTGAGTTGGGAAGTGGTCACTACCTCAACCCGATCCAACCCGAAGACGCTGCCCAACGCCTTCGCGAGGTAAACCCATGATCACCGCGACCGGCCCGGGAAGGGTCAACCTGATCGGAGACCACACCGACTACTCGGGTGGGCTCGTCATGCCCATGGCCATAAACCTCTCCACGGTGGTCCAGGGAGAACCGGGTGGTGAGTTCGTGGAACTGCACAGCAGCGACGAACAAGAGCCAGCAATCGTTGCACTGGACATCGAAGATCCATCGACGATCACGCCATCTTGGGCACGTTATGTGGCAGGGGTAGTGAGCGAACTAAGGCCACAGCAAGGCTTCAAGGGCACGGTCACAACCACCTTGCCCATCGGCGCCGGCCTGTCCTCAAGCGCCGCTCTGGAGGTGGCGGTGGCCTTGGCACTCGGCTTTGATGGCACCTCACTGGAACTTGCGAAGCTCACCCAGCGTGGCGAACAAAGAGCCAGCGGTGTGCCGTGCGGGATCATGGACCAGCTCTCATCAGCAAGCGGTGTAGATGGTTCGGCTCTCATGATCGACTGTCACGATCTCACCGTCACCGCTGTAGAGGTCCCAGCCAACTGTGAGATCCGAGTCATTCATTCCGGCCAAGCACGAGAACTCGCAGGGTCCGCATATGCCGATCGATTCGATGACGTCACCGCTGCACAAGTAGTCCTAGGTCCACTGAGAGACATCACAACTCTCGACGCTCTGTCGGCTCTCGACGATGAGAGACTCCTGCGCAGGGCCCGCCACGTGGTGAGCGAGAACGCTCGAGTCCGAGCCTTTCACGATGCGTTTCGTCGATCTGACCTCGTGTCTGCTGGCCGGCTCATGGTGCAGAGCCACTGCTCGCTTCGCGACGACTTCGATGTCTCTACCCCGGTGCTAGACGAACTTGTAGAGCGGCTGTGTGCCACAGATGGCGTCTATGGCGCTCGGCTCACTGGAGCAGGCTTCGGTGGATGCGTGGTGGCATTGTGCCAGCCGGGAGCGATCGATGAAGGATGGCACGTAACGCCCTCTAGCGGCGCCCACGTGAATTCCTGACGATCACATCCGATCGAGGAGTTCAGACTTCTTCCTGGTGAACTCTGCATCGGAGAGAACGCCACGTTGATGAAGCTGAGCCAGCTGCTCTATCTGCTCTGGGATAGATAGCTCTGGAGCGGCCGGCGCGGGAGCGTTACGAGAGTGCATCCGATCGAACTTGCGGTTCTCGTTGGCTTCCATCTGTACATAGATCTCTTTTTGAACGATGGAAGGCCTACGAATATCCGTGAACGATTCGTTGCCACGCTCTCCAGCTGACTCGATCGAAAGATCGCCAGCGCCAACCATGCGCTCAAACACCGACTGCTTGAAAAACACCGTATTAATACGTTCGAGAGGGATCTCCGTGCCGGACTTGGACAGCACACCGCGTCGCGTGATGATCCGATCCGAGGTCAGGACAAACATCGTGGTGGTCCACTCGGCGTATGTCCATGCCAACCATGCCAATGTGCCAAGAACCAACCCGATCACTACGTAGTTCACAAGGTCGTTGGTCATATTGTCCGGGTTGATCTGATTGGCAACTAGAAGCCCAACGATCAAGGCCCCGAAAAACGATGCGCCCGGCGCAAACAAGAACAACCAATGAGGGCGAAGGTCCAAGATGAGTTCTTCGCCAGTGTTCAACAAGTTCTTCGGAAAGGCCACGTTCGGGAGTGTAGGTCGCTCAGCTCTGCCTGTGTTGCGATAAGCGGGAGCGAAGCCGCCTCAATGCCCTCTACGCTGGTCAAGTGGATCCTGCACGCCTTCTAGACGGTCTTGACCCGTCACAACGCCGTGCCGTCACAACTCCCAACTCACCGTTGGCCATCCTTGCTGGTGCCGGTAGCGGCAAGACCCGAGTTCTTACCCGCCGCATCGCCTATAGGTGTTTGAGCGGAGATGCCGACGCCCGCCACGTCCTGGCCGTCACCTTTTCACGCAAAGCTGCTGGGGAACTCGATGATCGTCTAAGGGCCTCTGGTCTGCGAGACCTGCCAGCGGTCGGCACCTTCCACGCTCTCGCCTATGCGCAGTTGCGATCCTTGTGGAACTCAAATAACTCAACGCCTCCAACTCTTTTGGATCGCAAAGCACGACTCCTGGCGCAAATCGTCGGGTCCAAGTCCCGCTTCAGTGCCGGGGATCTAGCAGCGGAGATCGAATGGGCCAAAGCCCGAAAGGTTCCACCCGAGCGATATGCCCTAGCAGCAGCCCAAAGCGACCGTCGA
>JAGQSI010000539.1 GCA_020439605.1 Acidimicrobiales bacterium
GGTTTTCTTGGCGGGAGCCTTCTTGGCGGGAGCCTTCGCCTTTGCACTGCTCAGCCCAACAGCAACCTCAAGTTCTGCAAGTGAGGTCTCGAGATGGCCGAGAAGCCTCTGCAGGTGTGGCACCCGGCGCCGACACCCTGTGAGACCGAACTCGATGTTGTCCTCGTAGCTAGCAAGGGTGATGTTCAGCGCTTGGCCGTGGTACGGAATGGCCATTGGGTAGACGCCTTGAAGGCGTGCGCCGTTCATGTAGAGAGTCTCACGTGGACCGGGAACATTCGAGATGATGATGTTGAACGGCGGGCGCAGACCTTCGCCACCACCGATCGCCGACATGAGTGGCATCGGCGCCATGTTTGCTGCACTCAGCGCAAGTTGTTGCACAGGCGACAGCGACGACATGGATTCCTTGGCAATAGCCATGGACTCCTTGATCCGCGCTAGGCGCCAACTCGGGTCAGCAATGTCGGTAGCTAGCGAGGTGATCACCGCTCCAACGGCGTTGCCACCTGCACTGTCGTCTGTTCTCAAACTC
>JAGQSI010000540.1 GCA_020439605.1 Acidimicrobiales bacterium
TGCAGATCGACCGCAAGCTGTCGCGCTTCGCCGCCGCCCGGCTGACGAGCGCATTGAACACCGGAGGCGGCGCGACGTTCGGGCCGTTGGAGCTGGCCGACATCCAGCCGCCCACGCTCCCCGGTCCGGGGTGGCAGGTCATCAAGCCCCGGCTGGCCGGGATCTGTGGCTCGGACCTGTCGACCATCGACGGCGCGGCGAGCCGCTACTTCGAGCCGATCGTCAGCTTCCCGTTCGTGCCCGGCCACGAGGTCGTTGCAGATGCAACTGATGATCACGGGAACCCGAACGGCACCCGCTACGTCCTCGAACCCGTGCTCGGCTGTGTGGCCCGGGCCATCGACCCGGTGTGCCCGTCGTGCGCCCGCGGCGACCTCGGGAACTGTGAACGGATCGCCTTCGGCTGCCTCGAGCCCGGTCTCCAATCCGGCTTCTGCTGTGACACCGGCGGTGGCTGGAGCACCTCGATGGTCGCTCACGAGTCCCAGCTGCACGTAGTGCCGGAATCGCTGAGCGACGAGGACGCCGTGCTCG
>JAGQSI010000541.1 GCA_020439605.1 Acidimicrobiales bacterium
TCAGGAACACCATGTCGGCACCCTCGAGCATCGCCAGGATCCGTTCGGTGTCCTCGAGTGCGGACTTGCGGCCGACCTCGGGATCGCCACCGGCGCCGAGGCCGCGGGTCAGCGCCGGGCCGAGCTGGAGCTTGTGGGGCGCGCGGCACTTGGCCAGCGCCTGGAGGTCGGTGTTGGCGGCGATGAACTCGACGCCACGCAGGTTGGCGTCGATCATGCGGTTGACGGCGTTGCCGCCGCCGCCGCCGATGCCGATCACCTTGATCTTGGCGGGGGCGAGACCTGCCTCTTCGAAGGTGGCGAGAGCCGAGGTGGCGTCAGAGTCGTCGAGAAGAATCATTGGTGTCTCTCCTTCCAAACCGTTGCTAGAGCAGATCCGCGAACATGGAGCGCAGGTTGTGGACCATCCCGCGCATCGAAAGCCCCGGGCGCCGACCGCTCTTCTCGCGCCGATTGTCGGCGGCGAGGCCGTAGAGCAGCAAGCCCGAGGCGGTACACCAGGTGGGTGAGCTGATGACGTCGACCAGGCCGGT
>JAGQSI010000542.1 GCA_020439605.1 Acidimicrobiales bacterium
CTGAACCTGGTCGAGGGCTGGTTCGCGCAGCTCACCAACAAGCGTCTCCGCACCGGGGCGTTCAACAGCGTCGCCGCGCTCACCGAAGCAATCGATGTGTGGGTCTCACACTGGAACGCCGACCCCAAGCCCTTCATCTGGACCAAGACAGCCAAGGAGATCGTCACCAAGGTCAAGCGAGGCCGAGCAGCACTGACCACCCAGACCAAATCCGCGACGGACCACTAGGGCTGGCTGGTGGGCGGCGGCAGCACGACCTGTGGGGGCTCCGATGGGCCCTCCGACACCGTCGGCTCGTCGACCCGGACCCGCACCACGATGGGGCCGTTCTTGGGTTGAGCGGCACCCGGGGCCGGTTCCTGGGACGTGACCTCTGCCCCCGCCGGCGCGGAGCTGGGATCGATGCGGACGTAGGCCGGGACGTGTCCCCGCGCCGCGAGTTGGGTACGAGCCGAGTCCAGGGTGTCACCCCGCAGGTCCGGCATGGTGAACGTCGGATTCGACACCACGATCCGGACCTGACTCCCGG
>JAGQSI010000543.1 GCA_020439605.1 Acidimicrobiales bacterium
CTTCGGGCGTCTTTGCCAGTTCGCCCAACTCGGATAGGGCGTCGCCGATGCGCTGCTCGGGCGTGAGCCATTCGGGGAAGTTGGCGATGACGCGGCCTGCCAAAGAGATGTCGCGGGTTTCGACCTCGACGCCGGCGGCGCCGGCGAACGCCTCGATGATGGGAAGGAACGAGTAGGTGGCGAGCGCAGGAGCTTCGTCGGTGTGGGTGTAGATGATCTTGCTCATGTTGGAATCGTCCTCGAGACAGAGTCGGCCGACCTTCGATCGTACCGCTAGCACGGCGCGGCTGTGTCAGCCCAGGATCATCGGGACGATCGCAGTCAGCTAGTTGAGCTGCGCCAATGCGTTGTTGATCAGCTCGCGCACCTCAGCGGCAAGCGGTTCGATCGCCGGATCACCGGTTATCGATGCCATGAGACCCGGATCCATCACCTCTACCGTGACGCCGTCGTCGGTTTCTCGAACCACCACGTTGCACGGGAGCAGCACTCCGATCTGGGGGCATGCGTCCAACGCCTGG
>JAGQSI010000544.1 GCA_020439605.1 Acidimicrobiales bacterium
CTATCAACAGGCCGTCGAATTTGGTCGCGCCATGTCACGCCACGGCTGGATGACCATCACGGGAGCTGGCGGCGGGATTATGGAAGCTGGCCATGTTGGCGCCGGCAAGGACTTGTCCATGGGGCTGAACATTCTGTTGCCGTTTGAACAGAGCGCCAATCCGGTGATTGATGGCGATCCCAA
Source organism: Acidimicrobiales bacterium (assembly GCA_020439605.1). Classification (GTDB taxonomy): domain Bacteria; phylum Actinomycetota; class Acidimicrobiia; order Acidimicrobiales; family Iamiaceae; genus Aquihabitans. Next base: position 184 of record JAGQSI010000544.1, read on the forward strand.
ATTGGTCACGATGAAGTACTTCTTCACCAGAAAGCTGATGTTCGTGAAAGAATGCAGCGCGGTCGTTTCGCTGCCAGGTGGATTTGGGACGCTGGACGAAACCGCGGAGGTGCTCACCTTGTTACAAACCGGCAAGCAGACCATGTTGCCCGTGGTTCTGCTAGACGCTCCCGATGGCGACTATTGGCAGCACTTCGGAGAGTTTATCCAACACACGCTGCTAGCTGATGGGATGATCAGCCCGGAGGACGAATCGCTGTATCGCATTGTCGATAGCGTAGATGCCGCCGTAGATGAGATCCTGGACTTCTATCGCGTCTACCACAGTATGCGCTAT
>JAGQSI010000545.1 GCA_020439605.1 Acidimicrobiales bacterium
AAGGCTTTTGAAGAGCGCTTCGGCGTAACCGCAGCTGCGCCAGCCGCTGTAGCCGTTGCTGCTGCTCCTGGCGCCGGTGGCGCAGAAGCTGCTGAAGAGCAGGACGAGTTCGACGTGATCCTCACCGCTGCTGGCGAAAAGAAGATCAACGTCATCAAAGAGGTTCGTGCACTCACCAACCTTGGCCTCAAAGAAGCCAAGGAACTCGTGGACAACGCCCCGAAGCCCATCCTCGAGAAGGCTTCGAAGGAAGACGCCCAGAAGGCCAAAGAGGCCCTCGAAGGCGCCGGCGCTACCGTCGAACTCAAGTAATCGCGGCGGGCCACGCCCGCACAGTGATCCAACCGCAGCCGCTACTCCAACCGGGGTGGCGGCTGCGGCGCGTTTTAGCGGCAGTCCCAAAAGGTGGTATCTGCGAATCCGTCCAAAATTGGTAGGCATGGAGGGATGAAGCAGGCTTGTCCTTTGTCTAAGGCGACCACGGCGAACTCACCACCCCCAACAGTGTCATCTACGGCC
>JAGQSI010000546.1 GCA_020439605.1 Acidimicrobiales bacterium
GGCTCTATCTGGCGACGGTGATCGATCTCGGATCGCGGCGCCTGCTCGGGTATGCGATGGCCGAGCACATGCGCACCGAGCTCGTCTGTGACGCCTTGGCGATGGCCGCCGGCGTCCGGGGCGGGCGCACCGCCGGGATCATTTTCCATTCCGACCGCGGAGCGCAATACCTCGCGGGCGACTACCGGGCAGCCGTCGCGGAGCGCGGCATGATCCAGTCCGTCGGCCGCACCGGGGTGTGCTGGGACAACTCGGTCGCCGAATCGTTCTTCAGCTCACTCAAACGAGAGCTGATCCACCGCTACCGATTCGAAGACCGCGCCGGAGCCCGCCGAGCGATCTTCGCCTGGATCAACCGCTACAACACCCGAAGGCTGCACTCGAGCCTCGGATACCGTTCACCCACCACCTGGGAGAACCTGCACCGTCCACCAAAGGCCCCAAAGGCCGCATAAACCACGTGACCGGCCAACGGGGGGAAGCTCAGAACCCTTCGGCCAGCCATGTCGGCAGGACG
>JAGQSI010000547.1 GCA_020439605.1 Acidimicrobiales bacterium
TGGTCGAGACCCGCACCACCTGATCGACGATGCCAGCGTAAAGCGATTCGACCAGCTGCCCGGCCATTTCGCCCGATCCGGCAACGATCTTGGGGATCGAGGCGGTATTGTAGCGGGCATTGCCCGGGTCCTCGCGCTCGGGCGAGAAGCCCAGGAAGATATCCTCGCCCAGCGTCAACCCCGACTCGGCCAGGATCGGCGCCAGCACCTCCTCGGTGGTGCCCGGGTAGGTGGTGGATTCCAGAACCACCATGGTGCCGGGACGGATATGGCGGGCAATCTCGCGGGTGGTGGCCTCGACGAAGGACAGATCCGGCTCGCGCTGGCGGGTCAGCGGCGTCGGCACGCAGATCAGGATCGCCTGGCACTCCGCCAGCCGCGCGAAATCGGTGGTCCAGTCCAGCCGCCCGGCCTCGGCCTGCGCCTTCAGATCCGCCCCGGCCACCGCGCCGACATAGCTGTCATGGGCATCGAGCCGGGTCATCTTGGCGGCGTCTATATCGAACCCGGTGA
>JAGQSI010000548.1 GCA_020439605.1 Acidimicrobiales bacterium
TGCGCGGCTATCTCAGCGGGTCCGCCTGGAAGGAGTATCGGACCCACTCGACGATGCACGGCGAGCCGCTCCCCGCCGGTCTGAGCGAGGCCGACGCACTCCCGGAGCCGACGTTCACCCCGTCGACCAAGGCCGCGGCGGGCCATGACGAGAACATCTCCTTCGCCGACGCCGAGCGCTTGCTCGGGGCCGATCTGGCCGGCGAAGCGCGCGCCGTCTCCCTGGAGCTCTACACCGCCGGCGCAGTCCACGCGCGCGAGCGCGGCATCATCATCGCCGACACCAAGTTCGAACTCGGGCTGGTCGACGGCCGCCTCGTCGTCGCCGACGAGCTGCTCACGCCCGACTCGTCGCGGTTCTGGCCGGTCGACGAGTGGGTTCCGGGCCGGACGCCGCCGAGCTTCGACAAGCAGCCGGTCCGCGATCATCTCGATCAGCTCGATTGGGACAAGCAGCCGCCGCCCCCGCCCCTTCCCGCTGTGGTGCTCGAAGCCAGCAGCAGGCGCTATG
>JAGQSI010000054.1 GCA_020439605.1 Acidimicrobiales bacterium
GGTGGTCACGGATGAACACCGCGGTTGCAAAGACATCGATCTCGCTCTCCGACGATCGCGTTGAAACGCTGGCGATATCTGGCATGACCTGTGCATCTTGCGCGGCTCGCATCGAGCGCAAGCTCAACAAGATGGACGGCGTGCAAGCAGACGTCAACTATGCGCTTGAGTCCGCGAGGGTCCAGGTTGCGGGTGACATCTCTCGTCAAGACCTCATTTCTCAGGTAGAGGCCACGGGCTACTCGGTACTGGAGCCAGAAGCGCAGCTGCCCCAGAGCCATATCGAGTCCGAAGGCGCACACTCACCCAACTCCGGTACTGCACAAAGCCATCACGACGACGTAGATGACCTGCGTCAGAGAACGCTGGTGTCCGCTGCTTTGACCCTGCCGGTACTTGTTGTGTCGATGGTGCCTGTTCTGCAGTTCGACCATTGGCAGTGGTTGGGGCTCACGTTGGCCTCGCCCGTTGTGATCTGGGGCGGATGGCCGTTCCACGTTGCGGCCTGGAAGAACCTCCGTCACGGGTCGGCCACGATGGACACTCTCATCTCGGTGGGTTCATTGGCCGCGTGGTCATGGTCCCTCTACGCATTGCTGTTCACCATGGCTGGTGACGCAGGCATGAGGATGGGATTCGATCTAATACCCAAGCGCGGCGGTGGCGCCCATGAGATCTACCTTGAGACCGCGTCGGTAGTGGTTGTGGCCATTCTTGCCGGACGTTGGTTCGAAGCGCGAGCGAAGCGAAAGTCCGGTGCGGCTCTTCGAGCACTTCTCGAACTCGGGGCCAAAGATGTGACTGTGATTCGCGGCGGATCAGAGAAGCTCGTAGCTATCAGCGATCTAGCGGTGGGCGACCATTTCGTGGTGAGCCCCGGCGAGAAGGTTGCCACCGATGGAGTGATCGTAGAGGGCACCTCGGCGCTCGACACCTCACTACTCACCGGGGAGCCGGTTCCGGTGGACGTCACCGTGGGAGACACGGTGGTTGGAGCCACGGTCAACACCGTTGGCCGGCTTGTCGTTGAGGCCAACGCGGTTGGGTCCGATACGGCACTGGCGAGGATTGCCAGGCTGGTCACCGAGGCCCAGTCGGGAAAGGCAGATGTTCAACGTCTAGCGGACCGGGTGTCGGCCATCTTCGTGCCGGTGGTAATAGCCATTTCGGTGGCGACACTGGGTTTCTGGCTGGGCGCTGAGGTCCCTGCCAACGAGGCGTTCACCGCCGCGGTTGCCGTGTTGATCATTGCTTGCCCTTGTGCGCTCGGGTTGGCCACGCCCACGGCGCTGCTCGTGGGAACTGGGCGAGGTGCCCAGCTTGGAATCTTGATCAAGGGTCCAGAGGTTCTTGAGTCCACCAAGGACGTGGACACGATTGTTTTGGACAAGACCGGCACCGTAACCACGGGGCAGATGGCGGTAGCTCAGGTAGCAGCATCCGAAACTGACGATCCAACGTTGCTCCGACTTGCCGGCGCGCTGGAGCATGCGAGCGAACATCCGATTGCCGCTGCCATTGCTGCTTTCGCCACCAACGAGGTTGGGCAGCTTCCTTCAGTAAAGGACTTCTTGAACCATCAGGGAAGAGGTGTCACCGGAATCGTCGACGGAGTCGCGGTGAGTGCTGGAAGGTTGGCATTTGTAAGCGATCAAGTTGGTGCCGAATCGGTAGGTCCTTCGATAAGTCAGGCTCAAGAAGCTGCAACAGCATCTGGCCAGACGGTGGTCTTCGCTGGATGGGATGGTGCGGTGCGTGGGGCGTTCGTTCTTGCAGACACGATCAAGCCGACATCTAGTCGAGCGATAGAGCAACTGAAAGAGCTTGGGCTGAAGCCCGTCCTTCTAACCGGGGACAATCTCGCAACCGCAAAAGCGGTGGCTGACGAGGTCGGGATCTCACCAGACGATGTCATCGCAGAGGTACTGCCAGAAGAGAAGGTTGCTGTGATCTCCCGGTTGCAGAACGAAGGCGCGACGGTGGCGATGGTGGGCGATGGGGTCAACGATGCGGCCGCGCTCGCCCAAGCGGACCTAGGCCTAGCGATGGGCACCGGGACAGATGCAGCAATCGAGGCATCCGATCTCACATTGGTGCGAGGCGACCTACTTGTAGCAGTGGACGCGGTTCGCCTGTCGCGGCGAACGCTCGCCACTATCAAAGGCAACCTGTTCTGGGCCTTTGCCTACAACGTTGCTGCAATCCCGTTGGCGGCCGCAGGATTGTTGAACCCGGTCATCGCTGGAGTTGCCATGGCTGGTTCCAGCGTCTTTGTTGTCAGTAACAGTCTTCGACTGCGTCGGTTCCGATCGAGCGTCCAATAGGTACAGGGAGAACCAATATGCACGGCTACAGCATGGACAAGGACGCCTACCAGAAACGTTTGCGTCGGATAGAGGGCCAGATCCGAGGCCTTCAGCGAATGGTTGATGAGGACGCATATTGCATAGATGTGCTCACCCAGATCTCTGCGGCAACACGTGCGTTGCAAAGTGTTGCGATAGGGCTGCTCGAACATCACATTGACCATTGCGTGGTGGCCGCAGCAGAACAGGGCAATAGTGAAGAAGCCAAGGCAAAGGTGGCTGAAGCATCCAAGGCCATCGAACGGCTAGTGCGGTCCTAGTGGCCCGGATAGGGTCACCCGGGTGAGTCACCGCATCGGCATTGATCCATCCTCCATCGGACCAAGCGTCCTGGACCCGTTCGTCAAGACAACGACGAAACGTTCCAAGTTCTCTGTGCGTGCTCCCCAACAGCGCGAGCTCGACCATGTCGACGGAGTTCTGGGCGGGGCGGCTGAGGCGGATATCACACCTCCTCCAGGGATGCCCAAGGCCGGCTACTCAGCGAATGCTCACGACGGCGCCGGGTTCAGGACCCGTTTGAGGGCGCGGGTCACCCACCTACGATCCGAGCGGTCCTCGATTGCTGTGGTTCAGTTGGACCTACTCGCTGGTTCCTCGGTGCTGCAGTACTTAGTGGCAGAAGCCATCAAGGACAGAACCGATATCCCGCTAGCGGGCCTTTGGATCGGAGCAACCCATACCCACGCTGGCCCGGGGCAGTTCTTGGGTACGGACTTCTACAACCATCACGCCTCCAATAGGGCTGGGTTCGACCCTGCATTCACGGACTTCTTGGTGCGACAGATATCTGCCGCTGTTATCGAGGCCTATGAGAACCGAGTCCCGGTAAAGGTGGCTGTAGGTAGCACCGAGGTCTGGGGGCTGACCCGCAACCGATCGCTCGACCCTCACACTCACAACTCCTCGGTAACGGACAAGCGTCTCGATCCCCAGCGCAAATGGGTGGCGGTGAACCCCAATCTCTATCTGGTTCGAGTGGACCGCATCGTTGGCGACAAGACAGAACCGTTGTCGGCTGTCACCATCTTTTCAATCCATGGCACTGGTGTTCCCCAAAAGGCTCATGAGTACAACGCCGATGTCTGGGGCTACTTGGTAGCGGAACTGAGCCATCAGATCGAAGAACAAACCGGAGTACGAGCGGTGGTCGGTGCATCGCAAGGAACCCACGCAGATGTTGCCCCGGCGTTGAGGCCAGGACTAGCAGGCCACAGAGAAGCAAGGCGGGTGGGTCGCGGTGTTGGCGGTGAGGCGGCTGCTCTCTATGAGACCTTGGGCGCCCATCTCGAATCGGAGATCCACCTTGATTGTGGTCTGCGTGAAGTGGACCTCGACCGCAAGGCAAACAGAACCGCAAGAGGAGTTGAGATCCCCGATCGCCCGGCGGTGGGCGCCGCGCTGGTAGCCGGCGCTACAGAGAACCTCACGCCGGTCATTCACCGGATTCCACCATTTTCTGCAGGGCATCCTCGGCGCTGGGGCCGACCTGGTCCACATGGGGCCAAATGGATTCTCGGCGGCCGGTTGGGCCAGCCCTTGGTGCTGCGTAAGAAGCAGTTCCCTCGACGGTTATCGGTTCAGGCACTTCGTATCTCAGACGCCTTGTTCGTTGGACTTCCTTTCGAGATCACTGTGGAATCCGGTCGTCGGATGGCAGCCGCAGTAGAGGCAGACCTCGCAGACAAAGCTGAGGTCGAGAACGTTGTTATCTGTTCCTTGGTGAACGAGTACTGGGGATACGTCGCGACCGAGGAGGAGTACGGCCGCCAGTTCTACGAGGGTGGCCACACTCTCTATGGGCCCAATACCCAGAAGTACTTAGCGGCCCAAGCCGCCATCACTGCTCACGCCACTATCGGCCAGGGTGTCTTCAGCGATGTTGAGGATCGTGAATGGAACCTTCGTTCCAAGCGGTATCTGGCCAAGGCGCCCACGGGAGCGTTGCCCGAACGCCGTTTCGACCGACGAGCCAGTTTCCAGGACCCAACCGCAAAAGATGACGCCGTTTGGGAACAGGAGTGGATCGATGTGAGTCCGGGTGGGCTTCATTGGCATGAGCCGTTGGTGCGGGTTGAGCGAAGCGACGATAACGGTGAGACATGGGAGCCCGCGAGCAACGGATGGCGTGGGGCCGATGACCAGGGATGGTCATTGGAGATCAGCCATATCGGACCCGCTGATGGTGCAACCAACAGAGAAGGTCCGCACCGTTACCGGGTCCGTTGGCATGACCCCGACCACAAGTTTGGCCGTCGCCATCGCTTTGTCCTACTCGAAAACGCTGGGCGTCCTGAGGTCCTTGGGGAGCCATTCGATTGAGCCGCCCAAGTCGCTTTTGTCGAACCGGTGATCTCAGCGTGGTAATCCCTTAGTCGTGCTTGCAGCGTTGAGTTCCCTGTTTCTTTCAATTCCGAGTCCTTCGCGCAATGTGATCGAGATCGGGCCGTTGACCCTGCGGATGTATGGCCTCTGCATTGCGGTCGGTGCGCTTGTTGCGGTCTCGTTTGCCTCGCGGCGTTGGGTTGCTCGTGGTGGAAGCCCTGATGATGTCGGCTCGATCGCTATCTGGGCGATCCCCGCGGGTGTCATCGGCGCCAGGATCTATCACGTCGCCACGGACTGGAAGACCTACCAAGGGGACTGGGGCGCGGCGCTGAACATCACCAAGGGTGGGCTTGGTATCCCCGGCGGAATAGCGCTCGGCGCGATCGTCGGTGTGTTGGTGGTCAAACGAAAAGGCTTGCCGGTTAAGGATCTGCTCGACGTGGCAGCGCCGGCGCTGCCCATCGCTCAGGCGATTGGCCGTCTCGGCAACTGGTTCAACCAGGAACTCTTTGGTCGCCCGACCACTTTGCCGTGGGGACTAGAGATCGATCCCCAGAACCGTCCATCTGGTTATGAGGCCTACGACACCTTTCACCCGACGTTTCTGTATGAGTCGTTGTGGAACCTGAGCCTTGCTGCGCTGTTGGTGTGGATAGACGCAAAGGGCAAGCTTCGCCGTGGAGAACTCTTTGTTCTGTACGTCTTTGGTTATTCGCTCGGTCGCCTGTGGGTTGAGGAGATGCGCATAGACCATGCGTCGCTCATCTGGGGTGTGCGGGTGAATATCTGGATGAGTGCGATCGCTGGTCTTACTGCAGCCGGAATTCTTGTGTGGAATCGCCGTGGCTCTGCGAGCGCGCCCGGAGTTGGGGCTGATGCTGACGCTGGGGCTTGGGCTGACGTTGACGCTGGGGCTGACGCTGGGGCTGGCGCTGACGCTGGGGCTGGCGCTGGGGCTGGCGCTGGGGTGGCCGATTCTTCTGAGGAGAGGACTCCGCAGGTCTCAGTGGGTGGAGCCAACGAGGGAGCTAGTGAGGGAGCTATTGCGGGAGATGATCAGTCAACTGAGGCTGAATTACCGCAAGAATGAGGTCGGTGGGACGCTTCTTCGAGTTGGCGTAGGAGTGGGTTCGGTCAGCGTCGAAGATTACGGCGCCTCCCGCTTGGACCTCATGGTCTTCGCCACCCACGGTTACGGTCAAAGTTCCCGATAGCACTGCGATTAGCTCTTGGGTGCCGGGTAGGTGTCCTTCAGAGTGGTGTTCATCGCCTGCTGCTAGATGCCAGCGCCATAGCTCGACGTGATCATCTCGGTCTGTTCCAACGAGCAGGTCTCCAGACGAACCCCGCCCACTCTCCCAGAGCCTCACCACTTCTTCAGCCGAGACCACTTTCACATTGCTTGTGCTGCCTAGTTCAACGAGTTGAGCAATCGTGACGCCAAAGGCGTCGGCAAGACGACACAAGGTTGCGATGCTCGGATTGGTCCTTGCCTGTTCGATCTGAACCAGCATTCCCTTGCTCACGCCGGATCGGCTTGCCAAGTGGTCGAGGCTCCATTGGCGATCGCCTCGTAGCTCTCGGGCGTTTCTGGCTATGGCAGCTGCCACTTCGTCGGGGTCCGGCACATCGTCAGATTATCGGCAGCGGATGGACGGTCATCTCGTCCGAATATCGCGTGCTCGAAATCTCCGAACTGGGGTGCTCTCCTAGAGTTCTAACAACTCCGTGGGCCAACCCTGTTTTGCGGACGGGTGGCCGGGTAGATGGGGATCAAGCGAGTTCACTAAAATGTACCGCTTGGTGCATCATCCTGTTATGTGTGTATGCTGCACTAGCTAGTTCACTGGAGTAGACCATCTTGTGTGGGTGGTAGCTGAGCGTAAGGAGAGGCAGTTGGTAGCGATCGTGTTGGCTCTGAGCGCTGCGGCTGCCTATGGCTCGGCGGATTTTGTTGGGGGTCTTGCGTCTCGTAAGACACCACCGGTGGCGGTGGCATTTGGTGCCCAGGTAGGAGGTCTTGGCCTGCTGCTGTTGGCGTTGCCATTCCTTGGCGGAGGTGGTCCTCAGCCACGAGACCTCATGATGGGAGCGGTAGCTGGCCTTTTCGGCGGCGTTGGCCTCATGGGCCTATACCGTTCTCTTTCCCTGGGGCCGATGAGCATCGTTGCCCCTGTCACTGCCCTGAGCGCGTCGCTTGTTCCGATCTTTGCCGGTCTTCTTCTAGGAGAGCGTCCGGGCCCGGTTTCCTATCTCGCGATTGGGGTGTCGCTGCTAGCCGTTACCTTGATCACGAGAGAACCAGGATCAGCTGAACACAGCGCTCGACCGACGAGGTCTGTGATCCTCATGGCGTTGGGTTCTGGATCGTTGTTCGGACTCTTCTTCGTGTTCTTGCATCAAGCTGGACCCGAGGCGCGTTTGTGGCCCCTCGTTGGGGCGCGGATGGTCTCGATTCCGCTCTTGTTCGTGCTTGCGCACCGTCAGGCCGTTGCTAGGGAATGGACGACGGCTAGCACTCTGCGATCTGTAGTGGTGTCTGGCGGTCTCGACATGGCCGCGAACATCCTCTACCTATTAGCGGTACAGCAGGGAATGTTGTCGGTTGTGGCTGCGATCATTGGCCTCTACCCAGCAGCAACGGTCTTGTTGGCGCAATCCCATTTGGATGAGCGGCTGGCCAAGTCGCAGATGGCGGGTCTTGGCACAGCGGCGACTGCTGCCGTGTTGATGGCGATCGCGTAGCTCTACGCGCCTACGACGCCAAAGACCTAATGTGCTCGACGTGCAAAATGACGACCTCGATCTAGACGTGACGGCGTTCCTGCCCGAGGGGGTGGTGATCGCATCTGAGGTTGAGCCGGACGATAGTGACGTGATCGCATCTGAGACCCAGTCTGGTGGCGGTGATTTGGTTGCCTCACAAGGTCAGCCCGACGGCAATGACCAGCAGGTCAGCCTCGAAGATCTGCGCCAAATTGAACTGGATCTTGATGCCGTGGATGCAGCAATTGCTGCTCTAGATGCTGGCACCTATGGCATAGACCCGCAGACGGGCGAACCGATCAGAGACGAAGATCTTGAGGCGAACCCAACCGCAGTGTTCTAGGCGAATGCCGCGGTCTGCTTGACCGCCGCCTTCTTTGTTCGGGCTGTCGGTTCTGTGCCGCTGATGAAGTCGTAGTCAGAGGTCATTAAGCGATTCTGAGCAACGACGCTTCTCTTGGGCTCAACAAAGTTCCAGTTGCTCCTCGTTGACTGCATTGTTCTCGGCGCCATTGGTAGTCCCGGGTGGGAGGAACTTTCTAGGTCCTTTGCCGGGTTCGAGGTTCCATCCGTGATGGGTTTTGTGTTTGTGGCATTCGGGGCAGAGGGGGTCTTGGTTGTCTAGGACGGTTTGGTTGTTTGTGGTCCATGGGTCGCGGTAAGCATCCCCCCGTTGGGCGGACACCTCGTATAGGAGGAAGTCCATGTCCACGAAGAAGAAGCGGCGGGGTCGCCCGTCGAAGTACCCGCCGGAGTTCCGTGGTGACGCGGTCGCGATGGTCCTTGACGGTGACCAGGAATCGATCGCAGATGTTGCCAGGTCGTTGGGTGTCAACGAGGGCACGCTCGGTAACTGGGTGCGCCTGGAGCGCATCGAACGCGGCGAGCGTGACGGCATGACCGTCGACGAACGCGGTGAGCTGGTCGAGCTGCGCTCAGAGGTCGCCAAGTTGCGGATGGAACGAGATCTGCTCAAACGATCTCTGGCCTTCTGGGTGAAGGAGACGTCGACACCGTGACCCGCTTCCGTCACGTCGACGACCAGAAGGCAGCCGGGTTCCCGGTGACCACCGCGTGCGAAGCAGCCGGCGTGTCCACGTCGGGCTACTACGACTGGAAAGCCAGCGAGACCGCCGGCCCAACCGAACGCGAGCTCGCGGACGCCGATCTGGTCGAGGTCATGCGCGGTATCCACCGCGACTCCGACGGCTCCTACGGGGTCCCACGGATGTTCAAGGCTCTGCGCAAGCAGGGCATCGTGGTGAACAAGAAGCGGGTGAGGCGCCTGATGCGCCGCCACGGCCTGGTCGGACGGTTCATCTCGAAACGGGTCCGCACCACGTTCCCCGGTGACGACGCGTATCCGATCCCGGACCTGATCGGCCGCCGCTTCGCCCCCGGACCTCCCGACGTCGCGTGGGTGCAAGACATCACCTACATCGCCACCGGCGAAGGCTGGTTGTACCTGGCATCCACTCTCGACCTCGGAAGCCGAAGGCTGCTGGGCTACTCGATGGCCGACCACATGCGCACCGACCTCGTGCTCGACTCTTTGCGCATGGCCATCGCCGCGCGTGGTGGCGCCGAAGCCGTCGCCGGTGTGATCGCCCACGCGGACCGGGGCACCCAGTACACGTCGAACAACTACCTGAAGTTCTGCGGCACCAACCAGCTCCGGCCCTCGGTAGGAAGGACCGGGGTATGTTGGGACAACTCGGTCGCCGAATCGTTCTGGGCCACCCTGAAACGAGAATGCATCCAAGGCCGCGTCTACCGGACCCGGGCCGAGGCCCGCCGTGCGATCTTCAAGTGGATCAGCTGGTACAACCAGACCAGGCTTCACAGCACCCTCGACCACGTCTCACCACTCGAGTGGGAACAGCAGTACCAGCAAGCTTCATAAACCCGTGTCCGCCCGACGGGGAGATGCCCAGTTTGTCGTATGGTGTTGCTGATGTGTTCTTGTTGGTGAGGGGTTGGGGTCGTGTTGGTTGGTTGTGAGCGCAGTGGTGTGGTTGGCTGGTTGGTGAGCGTCCTGGTGGCGTGTGTTGTGGGGTCTGG
>JAGQSI010000549.1 GCA_020439605.1 Acidimicrobiales bacterium
CCGCTCAACGGTCAAGCCGCCGGCGTCTACGTCGTGTTCGGCAGGTTCGACAGCAACTGGCGCCCCTCCGCCGCAGCTCCTTCCAGCGGCCGTCGGATCATCAAGCAGATCTGGGCTTTGCCAGAGCCGGCCTACTCAACGTTCAACCCAACCGGAACCGACCCGGGCTTCGCTCTGCTCAACAGCGACGGCACCTTCAGCGTGAACATCGACGTCGCACCCTCAACAACCATCACCGCCGGCAACTACGGCATCTTCGTCTACCCCGGAAGCGGCGCAGTCAACGCAGCCAACGAGTTCGAGCGACGTGTTTCTTTCCCGACCGATCCTGAGATATCGGTTTCCAAGACCACAGACCTCAACCCGGCCGGCGAAACCCTCACCGTCACAGCCAAAGGAATCGACCCGACAGGCAATCTCGGCACCCGTCCACCGCTCAACGGTCAAGCCGCCGGCGTATACGTCGTGTTCGGCAGGTTCGACAGCAACTGGCGCCCCTCCGCCGCAGC
>JAGQSI010000550.1 GCA_020439605.1 Acidimicrobiales bacterium
TCAGGTAGCGGTGCAGCGCAACGCTGTAGAGCAGTGCCTGCAGTGGATAATGGGCCTCTGCCATGGGCTGGGCCAAACGCTGCGGGTGGAACATGTCGATCGTGGGCGTCACTCCGGGTGGTGCCACGCGGTTTGTCTTGTAATCGCACACCACGTAGCGCTCAGCCTCTCCCGGGCTGGTAATTCGGGCCACGAGGTCTATCGATCCGGTGAGGTGTCCTGCTAGGCGTTCGTTGAAATCAGCTCCGCTCAACGTGGATGCCCAGTTGTGCAACAGATCTGAATCTCCGAGGTGGCGTTGAACCAGCTCACCGATATCCGCTGCCGTAGGGGCAATCCCATTCGCAGCCAGTCCGAAATCGAAGCTCAGTTCGTTGAGCCTGTTGTTGGCTTCAAGCCGTCGGAGCTCTCTACCTCCGAAAAGTTCCCCGAGCGGGGTGTCTATAGCTGCCATCAAACCAGCTACGAGACCGTCACGATCCACGTCCCACGGGTTTCTCATCTGA
>JAGQSI010000551.1 GCA_020439605.1 Acidimicrobiales bacterium
TCGGCGACGAAGGGCTCCAGAACCGCGCAACGCTGCACCACGAGCGGGCGCAACGGTGCGGGAGGGCCACCGGACGGCCATGCGGAGTTGGCGCTCACCGCTGCTCCCCCCGGTTGCCCTCCAGCAGGTCCGACAACGAGGTGATCAGCGCTGCTGGTGGGTCCCACTGGGCGAGGCCCCTCGGCACCCCGTGGACGGTCGGCGTCGCCGGGCCCACCATGCCCCTGACGAACAGGTAGCCGATTCCCCCCAGGTGCGCCCGGGGGTCGTAGTCGGGCACGCGCCAGCGCAGGTACCGGTGCAGCGCCACGCTGTAGAGCAGTGCCTGCAACGGATAGTCGTGCTCGGCCATCGCCGCCGGGAGGCTGTCGGGGTCGAAAGCCGACGGATCGGGATCGGTTCCGCCGTGCGCGAGCCGGTTGGTCTTGTAGTCGCAAACGAGGAACCGGGACGGGCCCCCGGCCGGTGTGATGCGTGCCACGAGGTCGATCGAACCGGTCATGT
>JAGQSI010000552.1 GCA_020439605.1 Acidimicrobiales bacterium
TCCGCCATCGACGAGGTGTGGCAGTCCCGAGCCCCGCTCGGCTGGGATGTTGAGGATCGTGAACCAACCGCCAAGGCTGTAGTGGCACTGCTGTCAGACTGGTTCAGTGCCACCACGGGCGAAATTGTCCATGTGGACGGCGGCGCTCACGCCATTGGTTCAGCTGACGCGACGAGGGCTGGTGGCTCCACGAGGACCGGTGACTCCACGAGGACCGGTGACTCCACGAGGACCGGTGACTCCACGAGGGCCGGTGACGCGGCGAGCGCACTCAGCAGCACGAACTCCGACGACAACACGGACACGCAAAGCCGATGACGAACGTCTCGGTTCCCCGCAACCGCTCTGAGCTGGCCCGGCCATACATAGTGGTCTTGGCCATGGCGGCTGTCATGTGGGTGGTCGAGATAGTCGACCTGCTGCCGTCCACCCCATTCGATCGCTACGGAATTCAGCCCCGTGAATTGCGGGGGCTAACCGGCGTCGTGTTATCCCCATTTCTG
>JAGQSI010000553.1 GCA_020439605.1 Acidimicrobiales bacterium
ATGACCAGCGTCTATGACCACAAGCGGCATGTGCTTATCACCCCAAGGGCCGTAAAAGCCGTGTGTTTCAATGGCCACATCGGAGTAGTTTTTAGACGAGGTGCCGCAACCTGTGAGAGCTAGGGCTAAGAATGCGGTTATAAAAACGAGCAGTTTCATAATGGCCAGTTATACTCCAAGCGGCGCTCTTTTTGCAAGATTGTTCTCGGCGCGATTTGAACGCGCGGCCTACAGCTTAGGAGGCTGTCGCTCTATCCAACTGAGCTACGAGAACGTGAGTTGTAGATTATACCATTTGTAGCAAATAAATGCATATTTGACTGCGTCGGTATAGCAACAAATTTGTGCTGCTTTCTTGCCTAATTCATGCATTTATTTTTAAGAGAGGTGTTATACGCTATTTGACTCTTGGTCTGTAAATCGTTTATACGGTAGTTACTGAACGCGCAGGGATAGACGCAGATAAGTCTAGATAGCGGTGCTAATAAAGGAGTGAATAGAT
>JAGQSI010000554.1 GCA_020439605.1 Acidimicrobiales bacterium
CTTCTACTGGTATTTCTCGTCGAAAGAGGAGCTTCTCCGAGCAATCCTTGCTGACGCCCAAAGAGATCTCCGGCGCCAACAGCACGCTGCGCTCGCCGACACGTCCTCACCCATCCAACGAATCGAGCTCGGTATACGAGTCTCGATGCAATGGTCCATGCAACACGCAGACTTCTTCAGGCTCCTGCAATTTGCTGCCACCGATGAACGCTTCAGTGAAGGTCTCCGAAAAGGAGAGCAGATCGCAGCCAAAGACGCTGCCTCGCATGTCCAAGCCGCCATGGACAAAGGCGAGATCGCCAATGGAGACCCACTGGTCCTGGCCCACGCCTTGATCGGGGTCACAACCCGCCTGGTTCTTCTGGTTCACAGAGGAGAGCTCAAGGGTTCAACCGCCGTGATAGACGACGCTGTCAACTTCTGCCTGCACGGCATGTTGGGCACAGCCCGCTAGCACCGCGCAGTACTGAGAACCCAGCGACGGCTCAGATCAGCCGAGCT
>JAGQSI010000555.1 GCA_020439605.1 Acidimicrobiales bacterium
GCGCTTGATCTGGCTCTTGATGTTGGCCACGGGACTGCGGGCTCCACTTGGGGTCGGGTCGGATGATCCGGGTCGTTCTGAAAGCTGGACCAGCGTAGTGGCGCACGCCCTCCGCTGTCACACCCGCTCGGGAGCTTCGGCGGCGCCTTGCCCTCGGTCCTCCCCGTCAGCCGGTTCGGCCGGCCCGCTGTCCGGTTCGGGCCCAGCCTTGCCAACCCGAGATCGGCGCGGTCGTTCGCGGCAGCACACCTGGTCTGACCGCGGCACGGCGGCATCGCACTTCGAGGCCGCCGACGGCGGTCGGTAGCATCGACCGACTCCCCCCGACCGTCCGCTCGAAGGCACCATGGACCTCGCCAAGATCCGCAACTTCAGCGTCATCGCCCACATCGATCACGGCAAGACGACGCTGAGCGATCGCATCCTGGAGGTCACCGGCGCGGTGTCGGCCCGCGACATGCGCGCCCAGTACCTCGACTCCATGGACCTCGAGCGCGAGC
>JAGQSI010000556.1 GCA_020439605.1 Acidimicrobiales bacterium
TCAGTGACGACCACAAGGACTCGGCGGCGGCGTTGTCCCAGCATTGACCGGTCCGGCCCACGGACTGGCGCATCCCGGCTGCTGTGACCTGGGCCCGGAAGTCGGCGGACAGATACTGGCTGCCCCGGTCTGTGTGCATCACCGTGCCCTCGACGGCACCGCCGTGGGCGGCGATGGCCATGTCCAAGGCGTCTGCCACGAGCTCGGTGCGCATGTGGTCGGCCATCGAGTAGCCCACGAACCGCCGCGACCCGAGATCAACCACGCTGGCCAGGTACAGCCAGCCCTCACCAGTAGCGATGTACGTGATGTCCCCGACCCAGCGGGTGCACGGCGCCCCGACACTGAAGTCCCGACCGATCAGGTCGGGCACGTGCGGGTGCTCGGCCCCGGCCGGAACCGTGGTGCGCACGGAGGCGGGCTTGTGGACCCCTTGCAGGCCCAGTTCCCGCATCAGCCGCTCGACCCGCTTGTGGTTGACCACCCAGCCCAGATCGACC
>JAGQSI010000055.1 GCA_020439605.1 Acidimicrobiales bacterium
ATCAGGGGTGCGCTCTAACCGACTGAGCTATAGCCCCGAGCGGGCACTGACGGTAGTTGGTGAAGCACCACCAATGCGAACTGCCGAGGCCGGCGGCAGCTCTCGATCCGATAAACGCAGGTCAGCGCTTAGAACTCTTCTTCAATTACGACGAGGCGGATCCCGCCTGAGACCTCGCTGATCACGTTGATCAGCGCCGTTGCGAGCACCGTGATAATGGTGCCGGCTACAACGCCGACCGCTCCGATTGCAGCGGCGGCCTTGAACATTTGATCGCCGTAGAACGTGAAGTCTTCCAAGCCGACATCTTCTAGGAAGGACTGAAGGTTGTCGATCATTCCGCTGGAGTACGCGAAACCCCAGAGTGCTGCGAGGGTCATCAATACTGCGAGATAGAGGCACGCATACACAGCCAAGGACAACTTGAGCACAGACCAGAGATCAATTCTGCGAACCACTCTGGTGACCCGTCTGCCTCGGCGACGAGCCTTACCCGAAGGTTTGGTTTTTGCCGCGGCCTTCTTGGTTGTTGGTTGCTTCGAAGCCTGGGAACCTGATGGAGTAGCCGATACAACAGGCGTTGTAGAGGTTGTAGGGGCTGGTGACAACGGTGGTGTTGAGGCTGCTGGATCAGTGGCCGCAGGCGCAGCGATAGTTGCCGTGGATCCTGTTGGTGCGCCTGGAGTGGGAGTCTGAACAAAGCCGATCGGTGTCTTTGGCTCATCCGCGCCTGTTGAAGCCTGTGCGCCAGGGCTGGCAGCTGGCTGGTTCGCGCTCGGGCGAGGCGTTCGTTTTGGGCCGACCTTGTCCTCAGACATCAATCTGATCCTAGGTGATCTGGGTCCACAGACCAGCGAGCGCGGGCCTGAGCTGTCCATTTTGAGCGTCTCACCGAGACAATGACATCAGCACCGTGTTGGCGAAAGCTCTCGACCACAACATTGTTGGCGGATGCCACGCGGCTTGCAGCGTCTGCTCCTTTGCTGGCACCAGCTAGGGCTACGGCATCTGCGGCTGCTTGTACTGAACTGCGCTGGGCAACTGCCATTCCAAGGTGAACTACCCCGGCCGAAACCAGACCAGCGAAGACAATTACAACTAGGACCAACACAAGTGCTTGGCCGCACTGACCACGACCTGGATCCCTATGAGCCCTAGAGCGCGAACTCAGATGGGTCTTGTTTCCGTGAAGCGTTGAGTAGTTACTCATCATCGGCGGAAAGCACGGGAGCAACTGCCGCAACCGTGCGATCGCCCACGACGTTCATGACGCGAACGCCGGTGGCATCTCGTCCCTGAGAGGAGATTTCCCGAACTGCCATTCTCGTGACTACGCCATCAGAGGCAATGGCAAGGATCTCGTCGTCGATCCCGACCATGAACGCCGCTACAACAAATCCCTTTTTGGCGGTGAGCTTGATTCCTCTCACACCTTGGCCACCACGGTTCTGAACATTGAACTTGTCGAGCTGTGTGCGCTTTCCATAGCCGCCATCTGTGACGATCAGAATCGCTGTGTCATCTCGCGCCACATCGCATGAAACAACTTCATCGCCTGCTTTCATCTTCATTCCACGAACACCAGCAGTGGATCGACCCATTGGCCGTACATCGTCCTGCTTGAAACGAATGGTGGTTCCGCTTCGGCTCACCATGAAGATTTCGTCTGCATCATTGACCGGGATGACCTTGACCAACTGGTCACCGTCACGAAGGTTGATCGCGATCAGCCCAGCGCGAAGCGAAGAGTCATACTCAGTGAACCGGGTCTTTTTGACCTGACCGTTTCTGGTTGCGAAGAACAGATACTGATTGGTCTCGTAGTCCCGAGTGTCGATAATTGTCTGAATCTTCTCATCGGGCTGAAGCGGCAGGAGATTGACTATTGCGGTGCCACGTGCCGTTCGATCCTTCATGGGGATCTCATGGGCCTTCAGTCTGTAGACCCTGCCCAGGTTCGAGAAGAACAAGAGATAGGCGTGAGCCGTGGTGGTGACGATGTGGGCGATGTAGTCCTCGTCCTTGAGCTTTGCACCGGCTATGCCACGTCCGCCTCGTCCTTGAGCTTTGAAGGTGTCCGCGGCGACTGTCTTCACATAGCCCTTGGCAGACATGGTTACAACGAGGTCTTCATCGTCGATGAGATCCTCGAGGTTCATGTCTCCGGCATCAAAGGTGATTTCGCTCTTTCTGTCCGTGGCGTGCTTGGCACGAACTTCGCTGAGCTCTTCCTTGATGACGGTGTAGAGCACCGAGCGATCCGAAAGAACAGACTGAAGGTACGCGATCTTTTGACGAAGCTCTTCCATCTCCGCCTCCAGAGTTGCGCGACCGAGTCTCGTCAAGCGGTGTAGCTGCATCTCCAAGATGTACTCAGCTTGAACTTCGCTGAACTCGAATGGCTTTGCCATCAGTGCTGTGTGTGCACTGGCGCGATCTTCGGACCCACGGATGGTGGCGATGATTGCATCAATCAGATCAAGCGCCTTGAGTAGACCCTCGACGATGTGGGCACGTTCTTGGGCCTTACGTAGGCGGAACTCGGAACGACGAGTGATGACATCTACCTGATGAGCCACGTAATAGTGGAGAACCTCGTAAAGGTTGAGTGTTCTCGGTACTCCGTCTACGAGCGCAACCGTGTTCACGCCGAACGAGGTTTGCAAAGGAGTGCGCTTGTAGAGATTGTTCAAAATGATGAGAGCAGGTGCATCACGTTTGAGCGTGATGACGATCTTGGTCTTACCCCCTGAGGATTCATCGTTTGCGTCTGAGATGCCTTCAATGTCCTTGTTGGAGACGAGCTCGCTGATCTTGGCCAGGACAGTTCTGGGACCTACCTGATATGGCAACTCGGTGACAACGATTCGATCTCCACCGCGCTTGGTCTCTTCGATCTCGGCCACTGCTCTCATTCGTACAGATCCTCGGCCGGTACGAAACGCGTCGATGATGCCAGCGCGGCCCATGATCTGGGCGCCAGTGGGGAAGTCAGGGCCCTTGACGAACTGCATGAGACGATCGCAACGAGCATCGCTGTCCAATGCGGCTAGTTCGTCCTCGTTCTCCATGAGGTAAACGGTTGCGTCGATTACCTCTCCGAGGTTGTGGGGAGGAATGTTGGTGGCCATGCCAACCGCGATTCCTTGACCACCGTTTACCAAGAGGTTGGGAAAACGCGCCGGCATTACTGAGGGCTCTTGGAACTCGCCCGAATAGTTGTCGACAAAGTCGACCGTTTCTTCGGTGATGTCTTGAAGCATCGACATTGCCAGCGGATCGAGACGACACTCGGTGTATCGAGCCGCAGCGGGACCATCGTCGGGAGAACCAAAGTTTCCGTGCCCAGATACGAGCGGGTGACGCAGCGAGTGTGGCTGAGCCATTCTCACCAAGGAGTCATAGATGGCGCTGTCTCCATGGGGGTGGTACTTACCCATGACTTCACCGGTGACACGAGCGCACTTCATGAAAGGACGATCGGGGCGAGCACCCACGTCATACATGCCCCAGAGAATTCTCCGGTGAACCGGCTTGAGCCCATCGCGCACATCTGGCAGAGCGCGAGAGACGATCACCGACATGGAGTAGTCAAGAAATGACCTCTCCATCTCCTCTTCGATCTCTATGGGTTGGATGAGTCCATATGCGGTGACCGTTGGGTCCGCTCCGTCATTGAAGTCTTCGTTGTCTGGTGGCAGATCGTCAGCCATGGAAATTGGTCCTCGTCAGTTCTCGTTTGTGGGCTTCGAGGCGACTTAGATGTCGATGAAGCGGACGTCCTTGGCGTTTTGTTTGATGAACTCCTTACGGGCTTCGACGTCTTCGCCCATGAGAGTTGAAATAGCAGTGTCGGCGGTGGCGGCCTGCTCGACGGTGACCTGCAGCAGTGTTCTTGACCCGGTATCCATCGTGGTGGCCTTCAGTTCCTCCCAGTCCATCTCGCCCAGACCCTTCAGGCGTTGGAACTCCTTCTTATGGTTGGGATGCTGTTCCAGGAACTGATCTTTTGCCGCATCATCTTTGAGATAGATCTTCTCCTTGCCGACCACGGTTGAATACAACGGTGGCTGAGCAATGTAGATGTGCCTTTGCTCCACCAACTCCTTCATGTGGCGGAAGAAGAACGTGAGAAGCAGGGTGCGGATGTGGCTACCGTCCACGTCTGCGTCACACAACAAGATCACACGGTCATAGCGACTCTTGGAAACATCGAACTCTTCGGCACCAAAGCCAGCACCAATTGCAGCGATGAGTGCTTGGACCTCGGTGTTCTTCAACATCTTGTCAAGACGGGCACGCTCTACGTTGAGAATCTTTCCTCTGATCGGCAAGATCGCCTGGGTTTTTGGATCTCTTGCCGAGGTTGCAGAACCACCCGCGGAATCACCTTCGACAATAAAGAGTTCGCACTCACTGCGATCCTTGCTGGAGCAGTCTCGAAGTTTGTCTGGCATTCCAGCGCCGTCCAGAGCACTCTTACGCCTGGTGTTGTCCCTGGCCTGTTTGGCAGCGGCTCGTGCTCTTTGAGCGTTGATTGCCTTCTTGACGATCTTGTTGGCTTCTGAGGGGTGCTCCTCAAACCAATCTGCCAACTTCTCGTTGGTTGCCTTCTGGACCAAGGTCTTGATCTCTGGGTTGCCCAGCTTGTCCTTGGTCTGACCTTCGAACTGAGGCTCGCGAAGGCGAACCGAAATGATCCCGGTGAGACCTTCTCGGACGTCTTCTCCTCCAAGATTCGGATCCTTGTCTTTAAGAAGAGACTTGGTCTTGGCGTACTTGTTTACGACGGTGGTCAGAGCTGCGCGGAAGCCTTCTTCGTGAGTTCCGCCTCCGATGGTGGCAATGCCGTTGGCAAAGCTGTGAAGACCGTCTGACTGATAACCCTCGTTCCATTGGAACGCGAGTTCTACCTCTGCCTCATCATCTGACTGTTCAAAGTATCCAACCCGTGAAAAGAGCGGCGTCTTGGTGGCATTGACATGCTTCACGAAGTCGATGATTCCGCCGGCGTACTTGTAGGTGACCATCTCGTTGTTGTGATCTGGCCTCTCGTCTTTGAACCGGATCTCTAGACCTCGGTTCAAGAACGCCATCATCTGGAAGCGCTCAAGCATTGTGCGAGCCGAGAATTCCGTTGATTCAAACAGTCCCGTATCGGGCCAGAAACTCACCGTGGTTCCGGTTCTACCCCGTGGAGCGTCTCCAACCACTTCTAGCTTGGTCTTCTTTGAGCCGCCTTCTGCGAACTCAATCCTGTGGCGCTTGGAGTCTCGGTCTACTTCGACAATGACCTTCTCCGACATGGCGTTGACCACTGAGACACCAACACCGTGAAGGCCACCGGAAACCTTGTATCCGTCGCCACCGAACTTGCCGCCTCCACCAAGTTTGGTGAGCGCGATCTCTACACCGGTGAGCTTGAACTCCGGGTGCACGTCTGTGGGAATTCCACGACCGTTATCGACAACCCGACAACCGCCATCAGCAAGCAGAGTGATGTCGATGCGATCACAGAACCCTGCCATCGCCTCATCTACCGAGTTGTCCACCACTTCCCAAACCAGGTGATGAAGACCAGACAGGCCGGTTCCACCGATATACATTCCAGGGCGCTTACGAACGTGCGCGAGTCCCTCAAGGATTGTCATCGACTCGGCGGAATAGGACGACTTCTCGGGCGACACAGCGCGGCCTTTCAGAACCAGAATGAGGGGAGGTGAGCCAGTACCGGGATCGGGTCAGCGGGGGTGGTGCCGAACACCGAGTAGGAAGGCTTCACGATGCGATCAATCCTACCATCTCCCACTGACAATCTAGGGCATCTCACGGACTATTTTCGCCCGTAAACCCCTTATTTCATAAGGATTTGCTACCCATCCGGTATCAATCTGGGGAACTAGCGCGGTCGTTGCACTTTGGCATTGATGGACTTCACAATTTCTGGGCCCACCAAGCGCTCTAAACGTACCAGGACTTCCTCTTGTGACCACTTGAGATGACCGGCCCAAGCCGCGCTGTGCACCCCAATCTTGAGGCACTTGTCCTCGATTGAAATGGGGTAACAGTGCTCTGACAACTCCTTGCCAACTACTTGATCCCATTGCTCATGAATCAAGACGATCGAGTCTGTTGCTGGAGCACCCAACGCAGCCAGAACCTTGTCCAGAGCATCACTCAACTCAACTGGCGCAACACGATCACTCACGCCATCTCGGGTAGTCAAGGGAGACCAAGGCACGTGCCAAGTCTCGCGCATCACAACGCGGTCCTCTTCAAATCTATGAATCGAGGCGGCTTGCTACCCCTTCATGGACCTCAATAATTGTTCCTGGTTGGGCCCCTTTAGGCAAACCTCCAGCCGTGGAGAGAATAGTCTGGCCGGGTGGCAAGCTCTTGAGCAGCGCATCGGATCGATCTGGGTCCAGTTCGGAAAAGACATCATCAAGCAAGAGCACGGGGCTTGAATCGGTGTTGGCCGCTACTACGTGATGGGCTCCCAAGCGAAGAGCAAGCGCAAGCGAACGTTGTTCGCCCTGCGAACAGTGAGTTCGCGCTGCCATCTTCCCCACAAACAACTCGACATCGTCACGGTGAGGTCCAACAGTGGAGACTCCTCGTCGAAGATCATCTTTTCGGGCTTGCACAAGTGCCGCTGCGAGTCCAGTGTGCATCCACGCCGAGTTGTATGTGGCGCTCACCTCAGCACTTCGGCGAGCAACCCTGTCATATGACTCACTGAGCACCGGTCCTAGTTGATTCAGGAGATCTACTCGTGCCTGAGCAACCGCTTCTCCGGCAGTAACGAGTTTGGAATCGAACACGTCAAGAGTGAGTTCGATCTCGGAGGTGAGTCTTCCTCCTGCTTGTTTGAGCAGGGCCCCGCGTTGTCTCAGAACTCGTTCCAGATTGGTTTGAAGCTGGTCGTGTCGAACAGACAATGAGACCAAGGTGGAATCTAGGTATCCACGCCTCTCCCCCGGTGATCCTTTGACAAGAACCAGGTCATCTGGCGAGAACACGGTCACCCGCAGAGCCCCCAACAGATCCCGAGCACGTCTCAGCGGTTGCCTGTTCAACTGGGACCGATTTCGACCATTGGCCACGATCTCAGCCTCAATGAGCAGAGATCTACCTTCTCGCTCTGCCTCCGCACGAACAATCGCCCGATCCATTCCAGCTCTGATCAGAGCTTCGTTGGGGGCTCCTCTGAACGATCCAAGTGTCGCAAGATAGCCAATGGCCTCCAACAGATTGGTCTTGCCGTGTCCATTGGGTCCTAGAACCGCAGTGAGACCGGAATCAAAGCTGATATCGGCATCGTGATAGCTACGGAAATCTGTGAGCCAAAGGCGCCTTACTTGCACGGCTCAGGACTTACTAGACACGTACTGGCATCAAGAGATAGAGAAAGTCTCCACCATCGCCTGGACGAATAACCGCAGGCTTTTGAGCATCGACAGTATCTAGGAAGATCTCGTCCCCATTGGTGGCGTCAATGCCTTCCATCAGGTACTCGGGGTTGAAGGCCACAGTGAGGTCCTCACCCTCAAATGATCCATCGATCTGCTCATGGGCCTGACCAACCTCTTGGGTGATGGCTACGAGTTCAAGCCCTTCAGCGCTCATCGAAAGCCGTACCGGGGTGTTTGTTTCGCGAGCCATGAGCTTCACACGCTTCACTGCATTGAGGAGATCTTCACGATTCACAGTGAGTCGGTTTGGCTGCCTTGGCGGGATCAAGCCTCGGTAAGAAGGAAAGTCACCTTCTAGAAGAGTTGAGGTGACCCTTGTGCCTTCGACTTCAAAAGCCACGTCTCGCTCACCAAGGCGAAGAGTGACCTCTTCGGCGTCGCTCAGTACGCCTTGAAGCTCTTTGAGAGCCCTCGATGGCACGAGAACACTCTGTCCATCCGCAAGTACGGACGTTCCTGGAAGATCACGAACCGCCAAGCGATACGAGTCGGTCGCTACAAGACGCAGCCCGCCCTCCTCAGCCGCTAGCAACACACCAGTAAGAATTGGCCGAGAGTCATCAGAGCTCGCGGCTGGAACTACTTGGCTGAGTGCTTGTACAAGATCCTTGGCTCCCAAGGTCACGGCATGGTCCGCTGGAGGTGAGAACCTCGGGTACTCATCAGCAGGAAGCACTCGAAGCGATGATTCGAAACGTCCCGCTGTGATTCTGGCCTGATCTTCGTCGATACTCACCTCGACTCGTGGGTCTCCGAGCGAACGAACCAGATCCAAGGCAATCTTCGAAGGCATGACGGCTATTCCGTCTTGTTCTCCGGCGACTTCGATCTGAACCTCGATGGTGAGATCATTGTCGCTGCCTGTGAGTTTCAAACGATCACCAACTAGTTCAAAGCGAACACCGGACAACACGGGTTGAGCTACTCCGCGGTTAGCTGCGGCTCTGCCGGCCGTGGCCAAGGCGCGAACCAAGGTGTCTCTTTCGCAACGGAACTTCATCGTTTGCGGTCACTTTCTCCAGAGAGGATGTTGATCAAAAGTTGTTAGTAGTTGTAGGGCCTGTGGACTGTGGAGAACTCGATTGTTCTGCAGGTCAGCGGGCATCTTGCTGTCCATCCCGTGTCCACAGCGTTCCACAACCCGGCGCGTGAAATTGGGATTGTCGCGAGTTGGTACCCAGGGTGGTCTGTTTATCCACGGGGTTTCCATGCCGGTTTCACAGCCAAATGTGGATGGAATATCCGAGAAGTTCACAGGCACCTGTGGACAATGGTGGAAAACTCGTGTGACGCTGGTCATGGCAGAGTTCAAGAACCTTTGCGAACCTGATTCAGCAGTTCTGTGACCTGGTCATAGATCTGGCGTCTTTCTCCCATGAGTGCCTTTATCTTCTCAACTGCATGGATCACAGTTGTGTGATCGCGGCCACCAAACTCTCGGGCGATGGCGGGATAGGAAAGATCTGTTAGATCACGAAACACGTACATGGCGATCTGGCGTGCCGTGACTAGAGGACGTTGGCGGCTCTTGCCCATGATCTCGTCCACTGTGAAGTTGAAGTACTCAGCAGTGGTCTCGAGAATGAACTGTGGAGTGATTGGTCGAGGCTGACGATCACCAAGAAGGTCTCGAAGATGACGCTCCGCTTCTTCGATTGTTACCGGCTGCTTGTGCAGTTTGGCAAGAGCGCTCACCCGGTTGAGAGCTCCTTCAAGCTCTCTAATGTTGTCGGTGATTTTGGTGGCAATCAGTAACAACACATCATCTGGAATGGCTATTGGCTCCCCTTCGGCCTTCTTACGAAGCACCGCTAGGCGAGTCTCAAGATCTGGTGGCTGAATATCGACCATCAAACCCATCATGAACCGAGTTCTCAGCCGATTCTCGAGGGTTGAAATGGCATCTGGGGGGCGGTCAGACGACAGAACGAGTTGTCTGTGTCCTTCATGCAAGGTGTTGAACGTGTGGAAGAACTCTTCCTGGGTCTCCTTGCGGTTCTCGAGGAACTGGATGT
>JAGQSI010000056.1 GCA_020439605.1 Acidimicrobiales bacterium
CGTTGGCCATCGCAGCTCCGTGACATGCACTGCGAAGAGTGACATGTCCGGTGTGGTGCCCGCCACCGTGTACTACGAGGTCGTAGCTATCGAAGATGTGGAGGTCGCTGGTAGAGCAGTCGAGGCCATCAAGGTTCGCTTCGGCTCAAATCTGGGCAAACCGGGCGACTCCAGCTATGGCAGCTACGACAACCACCTCTGGTTTGCGCTTGAGGAACCAGTGATCGTCAAACGCACGCTGGACGCAAACGTGACAACCACAACCCCGGTTGGGAAGGTCAGTTTCAAGGAGTCGTTCGAGCTAGTTGCGCAGTCCATGAAACCAAGAAGCTGATCGGACAGACGCACACGAGCGACATCTGAACGCTCCCGGCTACTTGAAGGTAGGCAGTCTCAATGACGACCCACGAACACGAAATCACCGAAGCAGTCCCCCTGTGCGAACCGGACGGTCTGGAACTGGCTGACTCGGCGCTGGGCTGGTCACGCCAACCGTTGCATCGGATCAACTTGAAGGGCCGTTGGGCCCGGACCAAACGCTGGGACTACTGGAGCATCCTGGCGGGAGATCTCGCCATTGCGGTGACCTACTCGAACATCGGCTATCTCGGCGTGGTTGACGTGTGGTGGGTGGACCTTGCCACTGGTCAGACAGGCGGGCGAAGCACTGGATCTCCGGGGTCGATAGGCATTCGCCTGCCGGAGCAGTTTGGATCGCGGCCGCTTCGATGGTCCTCGAAGGGGCTGCGTCTCGAAATGGCAACCTCGGCCACCGAGACGACCATCCGAGCGGAGTGGACCCAATGGGGCGGCAAATGGTCTCGACTTGAAGCAACAATCAAGTCCCCGCCGGGCCATGAATCGCTCAACGTGGTCATTCCTTGGTCCAAAAGGGCATATCAGTTCACCTCAAAGCATCAGGCCCTTCCTGCCCATGGTTTCCTCGAGGTTGATGGGTACCGACGCGAATTTGGCGGCGATCACGGCGACGCATGGGGTGTTCTCGACGTTGGCCGGGGCCGTTGGCCCTACGAGAACACGTGGAACTGGGCCGGAGGCGCAGGCCGATCGCTCGAGGGGGCCACGATCGGACTCCAATTTGGTGGCAAGTGGACCGTGGGAAGCGGCTTCACCGAGAACGGCCTGATCGTCGATGGCCGCCTGTCCAAGATCGGCAACGAATTGGACTGGGACTACAACTGGGATGACCCGATGAAGCCGTGGAGAGTCACCTCACCTGACGGCTCCGTTGATGTCGTGCTGGAACCCCGATATGACAAGTACGCCAAGGCATGGCTCGGCTTTGGCGGCATTGCCGTTCATCAGGTGTTCGGCCAATGGTCCGGCACGGTGACCGACGACGCAGGTGACACCTGGACCTTGGACTCGATCCAAGGTTTCGCCGAGGAGACCCGCACCCGCTGGTAGCGCCTACGTCGGCTTCAGGTCCCGGTGTAGTTGGGTGGACGTTGTTCCAGCCATGCAGCGCCAGCCTCTTGAAGATCATTGGAGCCGAGGCAACGAACCTGCCATTGCCCTGCTGCGGCGAGGCCGGCTTCGGGGTCCACGGCGCTGGCGCGTACCGCCTCCTTGATGGCGGTCACCGCTAGAGGTGGTCTAGCTGCAAGACGTTCTGCGAGTGAGCGGGCCTCGCTCTCCACATCTGACGCCGGAACCACCCGGTTCACCATTCCGAGCCTGAGTGCCTCGTCGGCTCCGATCTGGTCTGCGAGCCACATCATCTCCTTGGCCTTTGCCGGACCCACCAACTCCGGTAGCCAAACGGTGCCGCCAAGGTCTGGCATCAGACCCCAGTTGGTTTCGAGAAGCCCGAATCTGGCGTCATCGCCTGCCACACGAAGGTCGCATGCCAGTGCAAGCTGACAGCCAGCCCCCAGCGCATGGCCCTTCACTGCCGCGATGGTTGGATACGGGGCATCGGCCAGCCACGTAAAGCTCTCCTGGATCTTTCGCACAAGAGCAGCGCCACTGAGACCTTCAAGATCTGGAGCAATTGAATCGGCGAAGAAGTCTGTGAGCACTGCGGTGTCCAGGCCAGCGCTGAACGAGCGTCCTGCACCACTGACGATCAGAGCTCGGATGGAGCTGTCCTTTCCGATTTCGGTTCCCACCTGACGCAGCTCGAACCACATCTCATGGGTCTGTGCGTTGAGTTTCTCCGGGCGTTGCAGTTGCAGGTGGGCGATATGTCCTTCACGGGCGAGCGAAATGGTGTTCATGAAAGAACCTCGGCGATCGTCTCGAACTGCGAGGCAGGTCCCGGCAGCAGTGCGGTGGTGATGAGTGTGTCCTTCCACATCTGGGCCTCATCTCGGATCTTGTCGAGCGGCCCGATCAGGGCAACGTCTTCAACGAGCGATAGCGGTACTGCGGCAATCGCATCCTTCTTGTTGCCGTCTAGGTAGAGATCCTGGATCTTGGCGCACTCCTGCTCGTAGCCGAGACGGGCGAAGACCTCGTAGTGGAAGTTCGCTCCCTTGGCGCCCATCCCGCCGATGTAGAGCGCGAGCATCGGCCTGAGGAAGTCTGCACAGCCCTCGATGTCGTCTGCCACTATCACCGGCAGCAGCGACACGACCTCGAACGTGTCGAGGCTCTTGTGACGGCTCGTTTCTCGAGCGAGACCCTCGCTGAGAGCCTCTCGGTAGAAGGCATCGCTCTTGGGCGAGAACCAGAACGGCAACCAACCATCGGCAATCTCTCCCGCTAGCGCCACGTTCTTAGGGCCTTCGGCAGCGAGCATGATCGGGATGTTGGGGC
Organism: Acidimicrobiales bacterium; assembly: GCA_020439605.1. GTDB lineage: Bacteria > Actinomycetota > Acidimicrobiia > Acidimicrobiales > Iamiaceae > Aquihabitans. The sequence continues at coordinate 2,782 of JAGQSI010000056.1, forward strand.
GTACCGGATGAACGGTGGATTTCAGCGCCTTGCCCAGCCCCGCTCCACCTTCATATGGAAGTTGGTAGTGCTTGCCCTCGTAGGTGACGGGACCCTGACGATCGATCACCTGACGCACGATGTCCACGTATTCACGGGTGCGCTCAAGAGGACGTGGGTAGGGCTGGCCGTACCAGCCCTCAACAACCTGCGGGCCAGAAGCACCAAGGCCGAGAATGAAGCGCCCACCGCTTAGATGGTCCATGGTGATTGCAGCCATGGCTGCTGCGGTTGGCGTGCGAGCAGACATCTGCATGATCGAGGTACCGAGGCGCAGGGTCTTGGTTGAAGATCCCCACCATGCGAGCGGCGAGATGGCGTCAGAGCCGTAGGCCTCTGCTGTCCAGACCGAATCGAAGCCGAGGCGCTCCGCTTCAGCGATCTGCTCAACAACATCTGGTGGCGGTCCGGCGGACCAATATCCGGCTGTGATTCCGAACTTCATTGCTGCTCCTAAGCCTCTTGGCCATTTCGGCCGCTACGTGGTTACGAACCGGGTCCCCTCGTCCACTTTCTACCGACGACCCCAGAACATGAGCGACGTTAGACCGATGGGTTCCATCATGCAACTAACTCCACTATTGTGTGAGTTGTGAAGAAGACCGACACCTCACAGTGGCCATGCACCATCGCCAGAAGTGTCAACGTGCTTGGCGACCACTGGAACCTTCTCATCATGAGACAGGCCTGCCTGGGTACCAGGCGATTCGATGACTTTCAGAGCGCGCTCGGCACCGGGCGCAACATTTTGAGCCAGCGCCTCACCGGACTCGTCGAAGAGGGTCTGCTCCAACGCATTGAGTACCAGGACAATCCACCTCGCTTCGAGTACCGCATGACCGAAAAGGGCCGCGACGTCTATCCGATTCTGGCGGCCATGTCCGCGTGGGGGGACAAGTGGCTAACCGGCCCAGAGGGCACCCCCCTAGTGCTGCACCACACCACTTGTGACCACGACATGCACGCAGTTGTGGTGTGCAGCGAATGCTGCGAACCAATAGATGTGAGACAGACCCGAGCGCTCCCAGGCCCCGGCCTAGAACCGTAACTTCGCCCCAATGGCCGCAGCGGCCACCATCTACTGCCCGGCAACCTGTGTGGCCCTACTGAGACCGATGCCGAGAGATCATCACGTGGGCCTTTGCTGCACCCCACACGATTCCGAGTTGTTGTGCCTCTACGGACAGATCCGAGAATGAACCTATGCAAAGGTCGTAGCGATCATCAGGGAAGGCCTTAGCTGCGAAGTCGTCTCTCACCACATCTGGGACACCGGCTTGAGTCAGCACCCGGGTCGGGAACTCAACGGCGTTGCGCAACACGGCCAAAGGGCTGGTCGACTGAAGGTCTGCGTCGGCAATGAGCAATTGGCGCAACTGTGGACCTACCGCTGCTTGGGCTTCTAGGCCGGCCTGATGGGCCTGCTCCCCCAGCTTTTCGCCAAGTCCAGGTTCCCAAGCTTCCGCTCGTTGGGTCACGCAGCGACTGACCCAACCCGCCAGCTCAGCCTCACACACCTCAGCTAGGGCCAGACCGTGGCGCTTCAGCGCCTCGTCGTCCTCGGAACTGTTTGCGTAAACACCCATTACCTAGGAACCTAGTGGGGTGATCATCAGGGCGCTGTCCGTGTTTGAGGGCATCGTCTACCACTGCGTTCTGGTGGATGGGTCAAACCCGTGCACCCCAACCCTTGAAGTTGAAGCAGTGGTTCGCCCAGGAGACGTGGACAGCGGACCGATACTGCTCTCACTTGCCGAATACATAACGATGGCCGGAGGCATTGAACAGGTCCGCGGTTGCATCGCCGGACTCAGATCCAACGGTCGCATCGTGGATCATCTTGGGGTGGCCCATGTGTCGTTCCCGTTCTGGACCCCAGTGTTGCTCGACGCTCCCCCAACTCCTCAAAGCGACCTGTAAGGTCAGGCCCATGATTCGGCGAAATCGGATGCGGTTCACTACGACTATGGCCGCGGCCATAGTCCTTTGCAGTTCGTTCATTCCGTTGGCAAGCAGGCCAAGTGCAGCACAATCTGGCGAGGCGCCAGTTACAAATGTGATCGGCGGTACCACTGCACCACCCGACGCCTACCCGTGGATGATCGGCATCATCGAAAAGGGTGAGAACACCCGAGACGGCTTCCGATGTGGCGGGACCGTGCTGTCACGTTCTTGGATACTTACGGCTGCTCACTGTGTGGTGGATTGGGACGACTACTACCCAGATTCCACCTATGGCCATTGGATCCCGCCCAGTTCTATCGAGGTTCTGACCGGGACCAACTCCCTACTCAGCGGTGGACAACGAATGAAGGTCGCCTCGATTCACCCACACCCGCATTACAGAGCCAATGCCAATGATCACGACGTTGCACTGCTCAGGCTCGCTCACCCAACCTCGGTACCTGAGGTATCGATAATCGGGACAAGTGCAGAAGAACTTCAGTTGGATGACGCCTCCAACATGGCCACCGCCGCGGGGTGGGGTGTCACATCCTTGGGAAGCGGGACTCCTGCCAGCTCTTTACGCCACGTCAATGTTCCCGTGCTCAGTTCATCCACATGCGCTAGCTCCTACCCGCTCGGTTTCAGCGATGAGGGCGGCCCGCTCGAATACCACGGGTCGAACATGTTGTGCGCCGGCTATGTCTCCGGCGGCAAAGACACCTGTTACGGAGACTCAGGTGGCCCGCTCGTGGTGCAGGCACCCGACACTTCGTGGCGCCAGATCGGCGTTACCTCTTTCGGGTTCCTATGTGGCGAGCCCGGTTACCCCGGCGTGTATCACCGCCTCAGCTCCAGTACATCATGGGTCGGACTCACCAGACGCTTCGGACCCTTCGCACCGGACGCCAACAGCTACATCACCCAGAACTTCCGGGACTTCCTGGGCAGAAATCCCACTGCCGCCGAAGCCTCCCAATGGCGCAGCACCCTCGCCGCTAACCCTGCTGGCACGATCGGGGTCAACCTCGCTGCTTCGCCACAGTGGGATTCCAACGCCGCCATGAACATCCGCCTGTTCAGTGCCGCGTTCCTACGAGACCCGGACTCTGGGGGACTCAACTACTGGGTCAACCAGCGTTGGGCTGGCAGGGGCGCCGTGTCCATCGCCAACCACTTCGCGTCATCGAGCGAGTTCATCTCCCGATACGACACCTTGTCCAACACTCAATACGTGGATCAGATCTACCTGAACATCTTCGGACGTAGCGCAGACAGCGGCGGACGTGCCTACTGGACCCAGAAGCTCGACAACGGCGCAGGCCGAGGCCTGGTGCTATATGAGCTATCCGACTCCAGTGAATACCGCCGCAACACCGACACCCGGGTTCGGGTGATCTCGACCTGGTTCGGATTCTTGCGCAGAACACCGAGCCAGGCCGAGATCGCTGCCAACCAATCTCTCAACAGCAGGTCTCTCGTGGACCTGCTGCGCAACTCGTACCGCTATGCGGCACGTTTCAACTCTTAGCCGATGCTTTGAATCTCGGTGATCTCACCCTTGACCACGGTCACGTTGATACGGGTCGGGTTGAAGTCATTGGTGGCAACCTGCATTTCGCCATCACGCTCAAGCACCCGGACCGTCCAGCCCTCTTCAAGGGACTTGGCTTCGGCGGCTAATTCGCTCATGCCCACGAGAACCTCGGCCTCCTTCGGGGTTACCTCAGCTTCGGCCTCCCCCTCATCGCCGGGCTCTTCGGCTTCGGGGGTGGTGGTTGAGTCATCAACCACAGCAGTAGTTGTGGTCTCGTCGGACTTGGCTGCGGGTTCGTCATCGGAACCACAGGCCATGAGACCGCTGGAGAGAGACAGGGCAAGCACTGCAGAAACAGCAATTGCGCGGGTACGGGCCTTGTTGGTTGAGGTGGTCGCCATAGCCGAACCCTAATCCCGTCGCATCCCCAACAAGGGGGACCCAAGCGCGCCTACGGTTGGACAATGTCAGTAGCTCAAAAGGCCACTCATGCACTGCGCACCCTTGCACAGCTCAGCGCATACGCAGCTACACGGACAGGACATGACCGAGCAGACCGCGAGACCTACAACGAACTTGCCGTAGCAGGCACAGACCTCGCTCTGCCTGCAGGCCTCTCGCTGCAGTGGCTAGGCGTTGCCGGGTTCTCTCTCACCTACGAGAACACCACGATCCTCATAGACCCCTTCGTCACCCGTAAACCTCTTGGAGACATGCTCAGGAGGCGGGTATGGCAACCCGAGCCAACCCTGTTGGAGCGCCATGTCCCGAAGTGCGATGCGATCCTGCTCGGCCACACCCATTTCGATCACGCGTTGGATGCACCCGCTATCGCCATTCGAGACAACGCCAAGGTTTACGGCAGCAGTTCCTCCCAAACCCTGCTCGGACTCTACGGAATCGCCAAACAGGCAGTGGTGGTGGAACCTGCTAGCTCATATGAGATCGGCCCTTTCGTCGTGAGCTTTGTACCGAGCGTCCATTCCAAACTGGTTCTCGGCCTAGCGGTACCCAACGGCGGCGAACTCACCTGCGATCACCTCGACGGACTCACATCGTCGGCCTACTGCTGTGGAGACGTGTGGGGTATTCGTATTCAGGTTGGTGGCGTCACCATCTATCACCAAGGGTCAGCGGACCTGATCGATGACGCGCTGTCGCCCCAGTCGGTAGACGTGTTTCTGTGCGGTATTGCCGGACGTCAGGTATCGGACCGCTATCTGCAAAGGATCATTCCCAAGCTCGATCCTGCGGTGATCGTGGCCATGCACCACGATGACTTCTTCAGGCCCTTCGACGCCAAGGAGCAGGGCTTTGCGTTCGGGGTGGACGTGGCTCGGTTCCCCGACGAGGTGCAGGCAGTAACCCGACACAGCCGAGTAGTCACCCTCGAACGGACCCTCGAAGTGGGCCAGACCTAGATCCCGTTGGGTTCCGATTCCGTCAGGACCCGATTGAGACTGCCCGATCTGAATCCTTCAAGATCAAGCGCCACATACCGGAAACCAGCGCCCAGTACAGCGCTAACCACATCTTCTCGCTGAGCAAGCACTTCTGTTAACTGTTCAAGTGGGACCTCAAGACGCGCCACGTCACGGTGATAACGAACCCTGAGCTGCTCAAAGCCAAGCGCTCTAAGTGAGCGCTCCGCAGCCTCAACCTCGCTGAGCACACCAATCGTTACCGCAGTTCCATAAGGCACTCTGCTCGCCAGGCACGCCGCTGCTGGTTTGTCCGCAGTCTCCAAGCCAAGCGCTCGACTCAACGAGCGAACATCAGCTTTGGACAGTCCTGCCTCCAACAATGGGAACCGCCCTTCACGCTCTGATGCCGCGCGCTGACCCGGACGATGATCTCCAAGATCATCGGCGTTGACTCCCAACGCAACCGTGGCATCACGGTCCTTGGCCAACGGTTCCAGAACGTCGAACAACGCGGTCTTGCACCAGTAACAGCGGTCCGAATCATTTGCGACATACCGGGGGTCCTGCAGCTCCGTTGTCTTGAGCGCACGCCAGTCAAGGCCCCAGGACGACGCCAGGCGTCGACAGTCCTCAAGTTCTCCGTTGGCCAGGCTCGGGGATACCGCTGTAGCTACGAGACATCCCTCGACTCCATGAACCTGATGGGCGGCCCAGGCAAGAAGCGCTGAGTCTGCCCCTCCCGAGAACGCCACAACCACCGGGCCGACTTCAACGAGAGCGTTCTGCAACGACTCCCATCTTTTGCGGTCAGCGCCGGTCAACGACGAGATGGCCAAAGAGGCGGAAATCACGTCCCGAAGGGTACCCGTGGGACGCACAAGTACCCACGTTCACAAGATGAGCCAGTTGAGTAGCAGCCATTGCAACTCGCCACTTCCTACCGTATGTTCATCACACGGATGCTTCGCCAAGGCGCCTGATCCGTATCGCTGACCTGCGGAGTCAGCCGCCCGAGCCTCCCCCACACCGGGCTCAGTTGAGAGTGCCGTTGCATGCTGCCACCGCATAGGCACTCGCGCCCCGGGCCGGGAGACCGCTTCCTCCTCCTGGCCCGGGCCACGCGCTCAGTTACGTGAGCCGGCCTCGGTCAACTCGTCGATGCTGGGTACACCTTGACCGGAGTCCGACTCGGTTGGCCACTGAAGCTGCAGGTCCACGTCACGACCATCTCGCAGCATCCGGCGCCAACGTTCCCAGTCGAACTCCATGGGTTTGGTTGAGTCGATGAACTCCATGACCAACCGCACGAAACGCTCTGGATCTTGATGATGAGGGAAGTGACCGGCCTCTGGGAAGATCTCGAGGCGGCTCTTGGGCATGGCCTCGTGGGCGATATGGGCGTGCGCTACCGGGATCACAGCATCGTGGCTACCCCAGATCACCATGGTTGGCATGGCCTCCGCCAGATATGAACGGTCCAGCATCGTCACCACCTGTCCACGCCAGTCCACCACCGAGCGCAACGTACGCGAGAAGGCTCCACGCACTGCCACATCTGGCAGTCGATCTAGTACACGGGACAGTTCCTTGGCGTCTCGGCCCAGGTCTGCACCGCTTCGGCGAAGAATCTCGATGCCAGCCATGGCACCGAACTTGACCGGCGGAATCTTCAACAGCGGCAGAGTGACATCTGCAATTGGAGTGGACGCGATTCGCAGGAACGGTGATACCTCACGGGCAACGCCACCGCTCGAG
>JAGQSI010000057.1 GCA_020439605.1 Acidimicrobiales bacterium
AGGAAGCCGTCGACGTTGAGCGGCTGGTCGTACTGGCTGATCTGGTACGCCTTCGGCATGTCCGGATAGAAGTAGTTCTTCCGGTGGAACGTGCAGGCCTGGATCGTGCAGTTGAGTGCGGCGCCGATCCGCATCGCCAGCTCGACCGCCTGGCGGTTCAGCACCGGCAGCGCGCCGGGCAGGCCGAGCGTCACCGGGTCGATGTTCGTGTTCGGGTCGTCGCCGAAGCGGTTCGGTGAGGCACTGAACAGCTTGGTGGCGGTGTCGAGCTCGACGTGCACCTCGAGCCCGACGACGAGCTCCCAGCCACCGTCGAGCAGGTGGTCCGACGCCTGATCGCTCATCGCTCCGCTCCCTTCGCCGCCTCGGCGGTCGCCGCTCGTTCGAGCGCTGCCCCCACCTTGAACATGGTCACCTCGTCGAGGGTGCCTGCGAGCACCTGCACGCCCACGGGCAGCCCGTCGGCGCCGGTCCCGAACGGCACGCTCATCCCCGGATGACCGGCGAGGTTGGTGGGGATCGTGTACAGATCGCACAGGTACATCGCGAGTGGGTTGTCGCCCTTGGCGCCGAACGGGAAGGCGACGGTGGGCGACGTGGGCGTGATGAGCACGTCGGCCTGTTGGTAGGCGCGAGCGAAGTCGTCGTGGATGAGGCGGCGCACCTTGAGCGCCCGGCCGTAGTAGGCGTCGTAGTAGCCGGCCGACAGGGCGTAGGTACCGAGCATGATCCGGCGCTTCACCTCCGGACCGAACCCTGCAGTGCGAGTGGCAACCATCATCTCGTTGGTGGTTGGCGCATCTACCCGAAGCCCATAACGCACCCCATCAAAGCGAGCGAGGTTTGAGGACGCCTCGGCAGGCGCTATCAGGTAGTAGGCGGAGAGCCCGTAGGTGACTGCTGGCACCGACACTTCTTCGACGATGGCCCCAGCAGCGGCCAACGCCTCGGCGCTGGCTCGAACCTGAGCGGCAACCTCGGGCTGGATACCTTCTCCCATGAGTTCGCTAACAAGGCCCACTCTCAGTCCCTGAACCCCGTCGTCAAGGTGTGAAACCAATGATGGTGCTGGCTGAGGAATCGAAGTGGCATCGGCTGGGTCATGGCCCGCAAGGACCTCAAGCAACAGTGCCGAGTCCTTGACGGTACGAGCGAAGGGGCCAACTTGGTCAAGCGAAGAAGCGAAAGCCACAAGGCCGTAGCGTGATACCAGTCCATAGGTTGGCTTCACGCCGACGACACCGCAGAACGCTGCAGGCTGGCGGATGGAACCGCCGGTGTCAGAGCCGAGAGAGATCGGGGCGAAACCACCGGCCACAGCAGCAGCGGAACCTCCGGACGATCCCCCCGGTACCCGTGTGGTGTCCACCGGGTTGCGGGTAACTCCGAACGCGGAGTTCTCGGTCGAGGAACCCATTGCGAACTCGTCGAGATTGGTCTTGCCGATCGCAATTGCGCCGGCCTCGGCCACGCGCTTCACGACAGTTGCGTCATATGGCGCGATCCAAGCCTCAAGGATCTTCGACGAGCAGGTTGTGGCGGTTCCCTTTGTGCAGAGGTTGTCCTTGATCGCTATCGGAACCCCAGCGAGCGCGCCGACACTCTCACCAGCCTGCACCCGTTGATCCAGGGCCGCAGCGCAGTCCAGGGCCTTCTGCGCCGTGACCTCGTTGAATGCGTGGATCTCTGGTTCTCGGGCCTCGATCTGGCTCAAGTAGTACTGGGTTACCTCAACGGCCGAGAGGTCCCCTGAGCGCACCGCGTTGGCTATGTCGAAAGCGGTTTGCATGGCGGTCATGGCGCTTCTCCGAGAATTGTGGGAACACGGAACCGACCGCTCTCAGCCGCAGGTGCACCAGCTAACGCATCTGTGGGAGACAACGTTTCCCCCGGCTCATCTGGGCGCAGCACGTCCACGAGATCGAAGGGATGCGATGTGGGAGCCACATCATCTAGCTCGAGCGCTTCCACGTCTGCGGCGTGATCGAGGATCGCGTCGAGTTGAGCAGTGAAGGTCTCGAGCTCATTGTCATCGAGAGAGAGTCGCGCCAGCTTCGCCACGTGGGCAACGTTGTCGCGTGTAATCCGTGCAGACATGGGTCTCGATGCTACGGCCATCTCGGGCCCAGCATCGAAAGCCGTATCAAATGTCGGCGGTTACCTTCGCAATGAAGTCGATTGTGGCTTGCACGATTAGATCCTTGTCATAATCCATGGTGGCAACGTGGTAGCTGCGTTCGCACAGAATCCGCTCGACCGACCCGGTGACAGACTCCGCAAGCAGATCCGAGTTCACCGGTGCAACCACGTGGTCCTGGGGCTGGTGAAGATCAACACCGGTGAAGCTATGGACTTGAGGCCGTTCGCAAGTTCATCAGCGGCATCGAACAGGGTTGCCAACGGCGCTAGAGGAGTGTCGCTATAGGCGCTCTCTACAACGTCGGGATCCGCTATGTCGGAGCCGATACCGGCGATACGGTCCTCGCCTGAGTCGATTAGTTCCTCAACAATTGCGCGCATACCTTCAGGTTCTGAAACAAGGGCATTGATGAACACGAGCCCTGCGATCCCGTGATGTCTCGACCCCAGCCAAGCGGTGAGCGCACCACCCATCGACAGACCAACCACAACGACCTTCTCACAGCGTTGGGCCAATGACTGATAGACGCTCTCGGCATGAGAGCTCCAGTCCTTCCAACCGGTCTTGATCATGTCCTCGACCACGGTGCCGTGACCCGGAAGCAATGGGAGCTCGACCGTATATCCCTGGGCGGCTATCGCCTCGGCTAGGTGGCGCATGGAGTTGGGATTACCGGTGAAGCCGTGAAGGACGAGCACACCCGTCGAGTTGCCGTCCCATGTCGTTGGCTCTGCACCGGGGATCAGGTTGTCTGCATTGGCGGTCATGTCTGAGGTCCTTCATCGTCGCGGGAGCGAAGCCTCTAGCCAATCACATCAAGACGAACGTTGTTGACCATGGACAACCACCGACGGTCCTTGACCAGCGGGTCAAGTGATGCTCTGCTTGGGCCACCATGACCGACGATCGCCACCTCACCTCCCAGGGCATCGAAAGAAAGCAACAACTTCTTGATCACGCAGCCACGCTGTTCGCTGAGCGGGGATACGCGGACACCCGCGTGCTCGACATCGTCTCGGCGGCAGGGGTTGCCAAAGGATTGTTCTACTGGTACTTCGAGAACAAGGAAGCACTTTTTCGAGAGCTGGTGGAGCAAAACCGCCTGAACCTACGTAAAGCTCAAGCACGCGCAATCGATCCAGAAGCGGAACCTCTTCGACAGATCCGACAAGGAGCCGAAGCATCTGTGCGCTACATGGCGCAATACGCGAACTTCTTTGCACTTCTCGAAGTGGAGAACATCGACAAACATTTCACCGACGAATTGCGAAAGGGCACTGAGATCCACGCAGCAGATGTTGGAGCGCTCATCAGCACAGGGATCGACGCTGGGACGATCCGAAATGAGGATCCGTTGGTCGCAGCACTCGGTGTTGTTGGCACCGTTGCCTACTACAGCCACTTTCATAGGACGGGACGCCTGAAGGTATCGCCCGATGAGCTCGCCGCAATTGTGGGGCGCTTCGTCGTGTGCGCCCTCGCTTCTGACGAATCAATAGCGAGACGCGTGCTTGGCTAACACTGGTCAGTTGATAGGTGCGAGTGCACAGAGCCAAGCTGTCGCCCCATCCATTATCCATTAGGGCTACTGTCTGCCAATCCGTCCGTGTCCCTAGCAGTCGAGGAGACCGCTGTGCCCAAGTTTCTAAGCGACGAATGGGTCGCTCAAGCTCGTACCATCCAAGATGAAATGCGCGATAGCGTCACCCCGCCTTCAGTAGATGCGCTAATCAATCTCGTCATCACCTCGGTACCAACAGATGTGAGCGACAACGATGTGGAAGCCAACATCGACACCACCGATGGCTCAGCCGGCCTCGACCTCGGCCATCACGATACCCCCGATGCAACCCTCACTCTGGAGTATGAAACAGCGAGATCTTTCGTTGTAGAGGGCAACCCGCAGGTTGTGATGCAAGCAGTGATGAGTGGTCGGGTCAAGATCACGGGCGACATGACCAAGTTGCTCGCCATCTCAAACAGTCTGCCCAACGAAGCCGATTCAGAATTGACCTCACGGCTCCAGGCAATCACCGACTGAACAAGTCTTCAATTAGACGTCCACCTTGGTTGGGGTTGCTGCCGAAATCCGTGTTGCGCTAGCTACCCCGACCAAGGCCAGTACTACGCCAGCCAAATAGCCCCAGTGGTAGCTGGACTCCAATCCAACGGAATCGATTCGGCCCTGCTGCACTGCCTGCATGACCGTTATGCCAAACACAACTCCCACCTGGATCATCATCTGCTGAGCAGCGCCAGCGATCCCAAGGTCGTGGGGGTCCACTGAAACAGTGACACTCGCCGAGAGCGGAGGCATGGCAAGTCCCATACCCACACCGGCGAGAGCCAGCGTTGCAGCGATGGCAATCACGCTCGAGGATGCTCCTAGCGTGGCCATGGCAGCCATAGCTACCACCACTGCGGTAGCACCCGCCGCAGCTGAGCGGCGCGCACCCAACCATGAAACGACCATTGCAGACATTGGCCCCATGATGGAGAACGCGAGCGGTCTAGAAATACTCACGAGACCCGTCTTGGTTTCGCTGTAACCGAGAACATTCTGAAGTAGCAATGGCGTAAGAATGAAAGAACCCATGTAGGCGGCGTTCAGCGCAGATTGGCTCAAGATAGCCGCACTGAATCCTGACCTCTTCAGGTAATGCAGGGGCAACAACGGGGCGATGGCCCTACGTTCCACCAATACGAAAGCCACCAGCGATCCCAGCCCTATCGATATTGCGGAGATCACGGTGGATGACGACCATCCAACACGCGGCCCCTCACTTATGGCGAACATCAAGGGGGTCACGCCTAGGGCCAGAGTGAGCGAACCAGCAATATCAAAGACGCCCGTGCTGTGACTAGGTGTCTCAGGAAACAGTTTCCACGCTGCCACCAAGGCTGCAAGAACCAGAGGGATCTGGCCAATGAATATCGCTCTCCACCCGAAGGTTTCGACCAATGGACCGCCGAGTACGACGCCCACCACGGGAGACCCAGCTGCCACCATGGCCCACCAGCCAAGCGCTCGCACCCTTTCCGATTGAGGAAAGATTCGTGAGATCACAGCGAACGAAGCAGGCCCAGTGGCAGCACCTTCGATGGCACCGAGAGTCCGGAACGCAATCAGCGATCCGGCGTTCCAAGCAAGCGCCGATGCCAATGCCATCACCACTGCCCCAGCTAGGCCAAAGAGGTAGATCCGTCTATGACCCACCCGGTCGCCGAGTTTGCCCACGAGGGGACCAACTACTCCAAAGGCCAACATTGGACCAGTTACAACCCAGGTCATAGTGGGTTCTGATGTGCCAAGTTCCAACGCAATGCCATGGATCGACACAGCCAGGATCGTCACCGTGACGTTGACAGCAAAGAGCCCAAAGAGCGCTACGACCAGAATCGACCAACGGTTGGCGGGCGACTCGGCGACTGTCTCTGCACTGTTGTTGGCTCGCTGCTCATCACCCGACATCAGCAGTGACCGTACTTGACCGAGCGGTCAAGTACCGTGGCCGGAGCCTTCTTTCATGGCGAAACCGAGTGGCTAACCCAAGATGATGTCTACGGCAGTGCCCGGCCTGACCATGGTGCCGGCACCTGGACTAGTGCCTTGAGGGGAGCCCGAGGCAGATCCACTTACATCGCCAGCGCGAAGGTTGGCCGACCCGAGAATGGATATCGCTTCTTGGATTGTGTCTGCGCTGCGAATCGACGGCACAGCGACCAGATTTGGCCCACGTGAGACCTCAACGTTGATAGATGCTCCTCGTTCCACCGTTGAGCCTGCCTTGGGCAGGATCGAAATCACTTGGCCTTCTTCGATGTCATCGTTATAGGACCGCACAATCGCAGCTTTGAGGCCGAGCGCCTCCAAAGCAGCCACGGCTTCGTCCTCGGATCCGCCCGCCAAACCGACAGGCACTATCCGAGGCTCAGGCCCTTTGGACACCACCACTGCCACCGTTGAGCCCCGCTCGAGACGTCCGGGTGTCGACTGAGCAAGGTCGATGACAACGTCTTTGGCAACGTCCTCGCTAAAGCGCTCCTCCGTGACCTCTAGTTCCAGACCCACACTGTCAAGTGCTGCGCTCGCGTCCTCAAGCGACTTGCCAGCGAGGTCCCCGGGCACATCCACAATTGTTTGGCCCTGCGACACGGTCAGGGTGAGAGTTCTCCCGGTTGCCAGACGCTGCCCCGCTCCTGGACGGGCCTCGAGAACCTCCCCCTTCTTGGTTCCATCACGACGCTCTCCAACCGTGGTGACTCTCCAACCAGCAGCATCTGCGATCGCCCGCGCCTGAGTTTCTGTACGACCAACTAGTTGGGGCACCGGTAGATCAATGGGTGGCGCATCTACCTTGGATGGTCTCGTTGCCACAGCAAACGCTCCACCTGCCGCTGCACCGAGGAGCACCACGACCAGGAGTATCCATGGCCAACGTCTGCGTCCGCGTGGCTTGTCGCCATCAGCGGTGGCGTCGTCCGCGCCTGAGCCGGTGAAAGCTGCGCTGCTCGACCCGTGGCCACCTAAGCCTGACCCGTCAGGCGATACAACGGTCTGCGCGACCTCTCCCGTCGCAACATTGGTGTCATAAGCACTCCGGGCGTCACCAGCCTCAATGAGCGCAGCATCCTCATCGACAAGAGCAACGTTGACTGTGCGCTCCCCTTGTCCGGGAGACCACCCCGGTTGGTCGCTGTTGGTGTCGGCTCCAACATCTGGTCTGGAGTCATTGTTGATAAGGGCAGTGGCACCTGCAGCTTCAGCTGGCGAGGTCCCATCCTGGGTGCCATTGCCTGAGGCGTCATGGCCTGAGGCGTCATGGCCTGAGGCGTCAGGCCCTGAGAGGCCATCGCCTGCAAGACCCTCGACCGGGCGGTCTTCACCCGGCAGATCCTCGAGGGCGATGGCTCCAGTGGCATCTGGGTCAATTGCAGCAATGACACCTGCCGCTCCCGCTGCGCCAACCATGTTGAAAGGTTCGGGCTGGTCGGCCTGGTTGACCCATGGCGGCGGTTCCAGATCCAGATCCTCAGAGGTCAGATCAGTTGGTTGACCCTCGATCGGCGCGTTGGCGTGAACCGTGGGGTCAAGGTCATCGGCCATTACTGCACCAGCTGCCAAGGCCCCAACGAGAGGCAGCGGCGCTGGCCGAGACAGCTCCTTGGCGGCGCGTAACAGACCCCGAGCAAAGGTGCCGGCATCGATTCGTTGTTCCGGGTCGGGATGGCCGGCTTCGGTAATCACCGATTTGAGCGGACCCAGTGAGTCGGGAACCTCCAACTGACGGTCCACCCGTGCCATGAGGGTACCCAAGGTGGTGTCTGCAACAAATGGCACCTCTCCGGTCACGGCCTCCACGAGCACCAACGCCAGTGCGTAGACGTCTGCCTTGCCGCTGAGGCGTTCTCCCTTGGCCTGTTCCGGCGAGGCATAGCGAGCAGTGCCGAGAACTGCTCCTTGAGGTTCGGTCCATGCTGCTTCGGCCAATGCACGTGCGAGCCCGAAGTCCGCTATGCGTAGACGCTGTTCCTCACCGAAGAGAAGGTTGGCCGGTTTGATATCACGGTGAACAAACCCTCGCCGATGCGCGTAGTCAAGAGCTCTGGCTGCTTCGAGACCGACACCCAAGGCTTGGGCTGGGCTAAGCCTGAATCCTGAGTCAAGCAATGAACGAAGGCTTCCTCCGGGCAAGAACTCGGTGACGATAAAGGCAACGTCGCCATGCTCTGTCCCGTCACTCCAGTCATAGACCGCCATGATGTTCGGGTGGCTCAACGCTGCAGCCGCTCTGGCCTCTGCCCTGAAGCGCCGCAGGAACTCGGAATCTCCAGCTAGAGCATCGTGGAGCATCTTGAGAGCAACACGACGTCTCAGCTTCACATCGTCTGCGAGGTACACCTGTGCGGACGCGCCCATACCAATCGGGGCGATCAGCCGGTAGCGCCCCCCGAGCACCCGGCCTATCTCTGCCGTCATACGGGGATTGGCCATCTAGGCGAGGGTACCTCCCGCGCACCCGCGTTTTGGGGAGCCTCGGTGTGACGCTCGTCGCCTAAGCCGCCAAACCGCTATGGAATCGTTGATCGCGATGGCACAAAGCTCGCCCGCGAGCGCCAAGATGGAACCAATGACCGCAGCGCCATCCACCGATCCGACCGCCAAATCGATGCCCGACTGGGCACGACGCACGATCATTGGCGCAATCGTCGTGGTCGCTTTCGGAATCCTCATTTGGGGCACAGGGTCCATCCAGACCGACGGTGGTGGAGCGCCGCTAGATGGAACCATCGTCAGCTTGAGTCCTCCAGACGGCGCTCAAGCGCTACGCCAGACCTCGATCGGGGCTGAGTTGATCGCCGGTTTCGATGGGCGACTCACGATCAATGGAATTGAGATCCCTGAGGAACAGATGGAAGGGGCGATCGATCCCAACTCTGTGAGTGCTGACGAGTTGGCCAAATACGGCGTACGCCCAAACAATCGCAACCGCGTCTACTTCAGCCCTGGGCCGGGCAAAGTCATTGAAGAGTTCGATACCGGAACGGTGACGATTTCCCTGCGCTATTTCAAGGACAGGCTCGAGGAATCCACTTCACGCACTGTCACCTGGACCATTCGGGTCGACTAGCTCACCGGTTTCGAGCAGACGGGCAAACGAGGCCTCGTCGAGAATAGGTACCCCAAGCGCCTCGGCCTTTGTGAGCTTCGACGCGCCCGGCGATGCCCCGACCACTAAAGCGGTGGTCTTTTTGGACACTGATCCGGGCGACTTTCCTCCTCGTGCCACTATGGCCGCCTCGGCGTCGTCACGACCCCAACCTTCAAGAGTTCCGGTAACCACGATCACCTTGCCCAGAAGCGTCTGGGCTTCGTTTGACGGGGCTGGCCCATCGGTGTTCACGCCGGCGTCAATCAGTCGGTCAATGAGATCGTTGTGGCCCGGGTCATTGAACCATCTGGTGACCGACTCGGCGATTACAGACCCGACCCCGTCTATGGAGGACATCTCGTCGATGGAAGCCGTACGAATCCGGTGAAGGTCTCCGAGCGATTCCGCTAGCGCCTGTGCGCCCGACGGCCCTAGATGTCTGATATTGAGCCCTATGAGCAGATTGGCGAGAGGTTTCTGTTTGCTGTCTTCTATCGAAGAGCGCAGGCTGACAACTGCTTCCTCTCCAAGTCCGCGCAGCCCATCTGCAGTTGCCTT